>JAOUFA010000184.1 GCA_029858545.1 Betaproteobacteria bacterium | reverse complement strand
CGCTCATCGAGCTGATGGCGGTGGTCGCCATCATCGGGATTCTCGCTGCGGTGGCGATACCGGCCTACCAGGACTACGTGGTACGCGCGCGCGTTGCCGAGGGATTCCTGCTCGCCGAGAGCGCGCAGCGCGCTGTCGCCGAGCACCACGATCGCTGGGGCACGATGCCCACCGACAACGCCGCCGCCGGCCTGCCACGCCCCGAGGCCCTGCGCGGCACATCGGTCGCGTCGGTCACGGTCCACGAGGGTGCCGTCCGGGTGCGCTTTGCCGGCGATGTCCGCCTTCCCGCGGAAGCGCGCGGCAAAGGCTTCTCACTGCTTCCGGCGATCAATAAGGACTACCCGACGGCGCCCATCGTCTGGGTGTGCAGCAAGAGCAAGCTGCCCACCGGCTTCCAGTTGATCGGCGAACCCGCTGCCGACCCGCTGCCCGGAAAGTACCTTCCGGCGGCCTGCCGATGACGCCCGCTGCACCGGATGCACGCCGGCGCATTGCGGCCCCCTGGTGGCCGCGGCTCGTTCAACTCCTGCCGCTGGAACTCGTGCTCGTCATGGCGATTGCCGGATTGACGATAGCGCTGTGCGTCGCCAGCGTGCCGGCGGCCCAGTTCAAGGCGCGCTTCACGGAAATCCTGGGTGCATCGATACCCCAGCGCCTGACGCTCGCCGAACATATCGCGATCACCGGAACCTGGGAGGGGCTGCAAGCGCAAAGCGCCGCGCCGGGCGCCGCGCAAAGGGCTGCGCCGATGACCTATGGCGAAATCAGCGGCGGAATCGTTACGATCCACGGTCGCGCGCCCGGCAATGGCGCCCAGCCGCCAAGCGCCGCCTTCCGCCCTGCACTCGCCTTGAACGACTTGCCCTGGACGATGCTCTGGCTGTGCGGCAGCGCCGTGCCGCCCGAGGGCTGGACCGCTCCGGCACTCGCCGCCCCCCACAACCTGTCGCAAGACTTCCTTCTGTCCAACTGCCGCGAGGACAAGTACCGATGAGCCAGCGCCCCATTCCCGCCGACCTGCTCGCTCTCGTATTCAGGCAACTCTCGACCGCCGCGAAAACCGGTTTCCCGCTGCAGGACGCGCTGGCCATCGTGCGCGAAGACGGCGATCTGGGACAAGCCGCCCCTCTCGTCGCGGCGATGGCCGCCGACGCGGCGCGCGGCGAGGCGCTCTCGGCCTCGCTTGCTCGCATGCCGGGCAGCTTTCCGGCCGAGACGGTCGCCCTGCTGCACGACGCGGAGACCGGCGCGAAGCTCGCCGACGCGCTCGAGCTGCTTGCCGGCGACTATGAACGCCGCGCCGCCAGCCGCACCGCGAAATTCGCCGCGCTCGCCTGGCCGGCGGTGCTGTTCGGCTTTCTGTTCGTGCTCACGTTGATGATCATGATCTTTGTGATCCCCTCGTTCAAGCAGTTGTATGCGAGCTTCGGCGCAAACCTGCCGGCACCCACGATACTGATGATCGCGTTCTCGGAACTGCTGGTCGAAGGCTGGTGGGGACTCGCCATTCTCTGCGCGCTCGGCGTCGCCGTGTGGCGCATCGACGCGCGGCGCTCGCTGCGTCTGCATCGCGCACTGGACCGCTTCGTCTACCGCGTTCCGTTCCTGAGCGACTACCTCGCCAGAACGCTCATGTCGCGGCTGTGCGCGCTGATCGACCACGCTTCGCGGGGCGAGTTGCCGATGCCGCGGGCGCTCGCCCATTTGCGCGCCACGGTGGGCAATCTGTACCTCGCCGATTCACTGCGCGCGATCGAGGATGCGCTCGCCGCCGGCGCGAGCCTCGCCACCGCGCTACGCGCCGCGCCCGCGATTCCGCGTCGCGCCGGATTGATCATCGAACTCGGCGAGCGCAGCGCGAATCTGGGAGCAGCGCTCGCACAAGCGGCCGCGCTGAGCGACCTCGAGGCAGGCCGGGCCCTGGTGCGCTTTGAGCGCGCCGCGCTGATCTTCGGTTACCTGATCCTCGGCGTCGCGGTAGGCTTCATCGTCATCGCCACCTACCTGCCGATATTCCGAATGGGCGCAGTGATCTGAGGGAGATTCGAACAATGATACGGCGGCAAGGATTTACCCTGATCGAACTGATGATCGTGATCGCGATCATCGCAATCCTATCGACCCTGGCGATTCCGTCGTACCAGGATCGCGTCATCCGCGCCCAGGTCAGCGAAGGAAGCGTGCTCGCCGGGTTCGTGCGCCAGTCGGTGCAGGCCTACTACTCTCGCAACCAGCGCATGCCGAGGGACAACGCCGCGGCGGGTCTTCCCGGGACCGACAAGATCATCGGCAACTACGTGACCGGGATCGCCGTGCGCGAGGGCGCGATCCTGATTACCTTCGGCAACCGTGCCAACCGCAACCTCGCCGGCCGCCAACTCAGCATCCGGCCGGCGATCGTCGATGGCCATCCGGTGGTGCCGATCGCGTGGGTATGTGGCGGGGCGCAGGCGCCCGAGAAGATGAAACTGCTCGGCAAGGACGCGACGACGATTCCGGCGCCCTTCCTGCCGATCGATTGCCGTTGATCGATTGCATCCTTTCGTCGCGATGTCCGTGACACCCGCCCAAGGGCCGGTCGCGCCCGACGCCTCACTCATCCGGGTCCGATGAAACAACGGATCGCCTGGCTGCTCCCGGCGCTGCTGCTCCTTGCCGGAGTGCTCGTGACGCGACCCGACTGGCGACCTGCGATGCTCGATCACCTGGAATTCGCGCTCTATGATTTCTGGACCGCTCGTTCGGCACCGCGCGGCGTCGATCCGCGCATCGTCATCGTCGACGTCGACGAGCGGAGCCTGTCCGAACAGGGGCGCTGGCCCTGGAGCCGCGAGCGCATCGCGACCCTGGTCGACCGGCTGTTTGATCACTATAAGGTCGGCGCCGCGGGGTTCGACATCGTCTTTTCCGAGCCCGAGAGCGCTGCCGCGGACGAGCGGCTCGCGCGCGCCCTCAAGGATCGCAAGGTGGTACTGGGCTACTACTTCTCCAGCACGGGCGACCTCGACGCCGTGGGCGTACGCGCCGGCGAACTCCCCGCAGCCGCTTTTTCGGTGAAAGCGATCGAATCCCGCGATTCCTACTATTCCTCCTGGAACGGCTACGGCGCCAATCTGCCGGCGCTGGTGCGGGCCGCGGGACACGCGGGACACTTCAATTCGCAAGTCGATGCCGACGGCGTCGTGCGCCGCATCCCGATGCTCGCCGAGCACCGCGGCGGACTGTACCCCGCGTATTCGCTGGTCCTTGCGCAAATCGCGCTCGACGCGCCGCGACTCGCGCTCGACCGGCTCGATCGGGACGACTCGGGGCGCGGGGTGGAATTCCTCGAACTGACGGGTGGCCGAACCGCGCACCGCGTCCCGGTGGACTCGACCCTGCTTTCGTACGTGCCGTACCGCGGCGCGCGGGGCTCCTTTCTCTATGTATCGGCCACCGACGTACTCAACCGCCGCGCACCGATACCGCCACTGCACGACAAGATCATCGTCATCGGCAGCACCGCGCCCGGATTGTACGATTTGCGGGCGACCCCGCTCGCGCGCGTCTATCCCGGCGTCGAGATTCACGCCAATATGGTCGCCGGAATACTCGACAGCTCGATCCTGCGCCAGCCCCGCTCGCTGCACGCCTGGCTCGCCTGGGGTCTCGCCGCAAGCGGCGGCGCGCTGATCGCCGCGCTCGCGTTGCTCGGCCCGCTCCCGGCGTCACTGCTCGCGCTGCTGCTCGCGGCGATCTGGTTCGCCGCGGCTGCGATCGCGTGGCGTTCCGGGCTATACGTGCCGGTCGCGACACCACTCGCGACACTGCTGACGGTCTACTTCGCGGTCATCGTCACGCGCTGGGTCGACGAAACACGACGCGCGCGCGCGCTGCTCGACCTGTTCGGGCAGTACGTCCCCGCCGAAGTGGTTCGGCGCATGGCCAGGATCCACAAGATTCCCAGCATGACTCCCGAGGATCGCGAACTGACGATCCTCTTTTGCGACATTCAGCGCTTCATGCGCGCCTCGCGTCACCTCCCCGCGAACCAGGTGGCGCTCCTGCTGCGCAATGTCCTCGGTCCGCTCGGTCAGATCGTGCACCAGCACGGCGGAACGATCGACAAGTACATCGGCGACGCGATCATGGTGTTCTGGGGCGCGCCGCTCGATGATCGACGGCATGCCAGCCACGCGGTGAAAGCCGCGCTGAAGATGATCGCGTACATGCCGACGATCAATCAATCCCTGGCGGGACTCGGTTTGCCGAGCGTTCACATCAGCGTCGGCATCAACACCGGCGTCGCGAGCGTCGGCGACATGGGCTCCGAGCACCGCCGCGCCTACACCGCGGTGGGCCACACGGTGAACCTCGCGGCAAGGATCGAGGCGAGCACCCGCAGCTATGGGCTGAGCTGCTTCGTCGGCGTGGAGACCATGCGCCAGTGCGCGAACGAGGTCATCTTCCGCGAAGTCGACCACCTTCTCGTGAAGGGCTACGACAAGGAAGTGACGGTCTATGCTCCCGAGGCACTGCGCGCCGATCTCGATGAGCCGGGCCTGGCGAAACTGGAAGACGAACTCGAACGCTGGCACCGGGCGCTCGGACACTATCGACAGCAATGCTGGGATGAGGCGACACCTGAAATAGAGGGCCTCAGGAAGGAACACCCCGACAAGCGTCTTTACGCGATGTTCCTCGACCGCATCGCCGCCCTGCGCCAATCGCCGCCGCAAGCCAACTGGGGCGGCGCGTGGGTCGCGTCGGGCTAGCGGCGATACATGGCGCCGGCTTGCGCTCAGACGCGCGTCAAACCTTCACTACTCAAACGAAAGCGCCGGTCGCAACCCGCCGCCGCCGCCTCCGAGTGCGTCACGAGCAGCCCGGCCGCGTTGTGCTCCTTGACCTGCGCGCGCAGCAGCGCGATCACCTGGCGTGCATTCTCGGGGTCGAGGTTACCGGTCGGCTCATCGGCCAGTACCAGGCGCGGATCGCCGACGAGTGCACGCGCGATCGCAACGCGCTGCAACTCGCCGCCCGAGAGTTCGCGCGGAGCGCTCGTCTCGCGCCCTGCGAGGCCGACCGCGGTCAGCGCCTCGCGCGCGCGCCGCTCGATTTGCGCGGCCCCGACGCCACGCAATAACAGCGGCAACCCGACGTTGCGCGCGACGCTGAGCTGAGGCAGCACGTGAAACGCCTGGAAAACGAAACCGAACTGCTCGCGCCGCAGCCGGGTCAGTGCATCGTCTCCGAGCGAGCCGATATCCAATCCGTCGAATTCGACGCGACCCGTATCAAAGGGCTCGAGACCCGCGATCACATTGAGCAACGTCGACTTGCCGATCCCCGATTCTCCCAGGATCGCGACATACTCGCCCGCGGCGACCTCGAGCGACACGTTGTTCAGCACCGCGCGTCCCGCGAAACGCTTGCCGACACCCGCCAGGCGCAGCATCACACCCCCAGGTAGCGCAGGTGCAGTTCGGGTTGTGCCTTCAATTCGCGGCTCGTGCCCTGGTACACCACCTCGCCCTTCACCAGAATCACGGTGCGGTCGGTGACCGCATTCACCGCGGCGAAGTTCTTGTCGACGATCACCGCGGCGATGCCCGAGGCGCGCACGGTACGCAGGATCGCCCAGATATCCGCGGCGATGAGCGGCGCGAGACCCTCGGTCGCCTCGTCCAGAATCAGCACCTCGGGATGGGTCATCAGCGCGCGTCCGATGGTCAGCATCTGCTGCTCGCCGCCCGAGAGCTGTCCGCCGCCGTGGCCGATACGCTCGGCAAGGCGCGGGAAGGTATCGAGCACGCGCTCAAGCGTCCAGTCGCGCCGTCCGTCGACGCCCGGGCGTGCCGCCATCAGCAGGTTTTCACGCACCGAGAGATTGGCGAAGATGCCCCGTCCCTCTGGCACGTAGGCAAGACCCGCGCGCGCGATGCGATGCGGTGCGTCGCGCGTCGCGTCGCGTCCGTTGACGCGCACCGTCCCCGCACGCGGCCTCACGAATCCGAGCATCGTTCTGAGCAGGGTGGTCTTGCCCATGCCGTTGCGGCCCATCAGACCGACCGCCTCGCCGCGCCCCAGGGTAAAGTCCACGCCGCGCAGGATATGGCTCGCGCCATAGTAGCTGTGCAGACCGCGCGCCTCGATGAGCCACTCAGCCATGCGATTCGGCGCCAAGATAGGCTTGCTGGACTTCGCGGTTGGCGCGCATCTGCTCGGGCGCACCGCTCGCGAGGACCTGCCCGTCGACCATCACCGTCAGGATGTCGGCGAGCGCGAACACCGCATCCATGTCGTGTTCGACCAGCAGCATCGCATGCCCCGGAACCAGCTTCTTCAGCACCCCGACCATGCGCGCCGATTCCTCGGCGCCCATGCCGGCGAGCGGTTCGTCGAGCAGCAACAGCCTGGGCGCGGTGGCGAGCGTCATCGCCACCTCGAGCTGGCGCCGCTCGCCGTGGGAGAGTTCCGCGGCAACCAGGTCTTCCCGTGCGTCCAGCTCGGCAAGCCGCAGCGCTGCGCGCGCGGCCTCGTTGATCTCCTCGTAGCGCGCCGCGGGGCGCGCGAAACGCATCGAACTGCCCAGGCGCGCCTGCGCCGCGATACGGCAGTTCTCGAACACGCTGAAGCTCATGAAGATGTTGCTGCGCTGATAACTGCGCCCGACACCCAGCCGCGCGATGCGATGCGCGGGCAGGCCGGTGACATCGCGACCCAGAATTTCGATGCGTCCCGCGCTCGGCGCGAGATCTCCCGATAGCAGGTTGATGAGCGTCGTCTTGCCCGCGCCGTTCGGTCCGATCACCGCGTGAAGCCTGCCGGTGTGGCACTCGATCGATACGCCGGCCACCGCGGCAAGTCCGCCGAATACCCGCCGCAACCCCGCGGTACGCAGCGCCGGCGGCGATCCTTCCGCCTCGGGCGTACGCGCCTCAGCCACGTCGGCCTCCATCGCGCCGCCGGATTTCGAACAACTGGGCGAGCCCGCGCGGCAGGAACAGCACCGCGAACACGATGAAACCGCCGAGCAGGAGCTGCCAGTGCTCGGTCCAGGTCTGAAACACCAGTTCGAGCACCTTGAGCGCCGCCGCCCCGAGGATCGGCCCGGAAGGCGTTCCCATGCCACCGAGAATCACC
>JAOUFA010000183.1 GCA_029858545.1 Betaproteobacteria bacterium | reverse complement strand
TGCTCGAAGGTAATGAACGCCGCCTGCGTGCCCTTGCCCGCTCCGGGCGGTCCCAACAATATCAATCTCATGGGGTGGTTTCTTGTGGATGGATGGCGCGCAGGCCGAGTGTGCGCCCGGTGGGCCGGGGATCAACGTTACCGGCATTCCGCGTCTGCGGTCAATGCGCGGCGCCACGCAAGGACTCGAATAGTCGCTTCACTGGCTCAAGATCTTGCGGCGTATCAATTCCCGGCGCCGACCCGCCTTCCACGACCGCGACCGCGATTCGATCGCCGTGCCAGAGTACGCGCAACTGCTCCAGCACCTCGAATTCCTCGATCGGCGCAACCGTCAGCGCGGCGTAGCGCCGCAGGAACGCGGCGCGATAGGCGTAAATCCCCACGTGCCTGAAGCACGGCAAGCCGGGCGGCGGGACGCGAGCCCCCGCCGCGTAGGCATCGCGCGCCCAGGGAATCGGCGCGCGCGAGAAGTACAGCGCGAAGCCCTGCGCGTCGAGCACCACTTTCACGACGTTCGGATTGAAGATCTCCTCGGCCGCGTAGATCGGATGACACGCGGTCGATACGCTCGCCTGCGACGAACGCGCAAGCGCCGCGGCGACCCCGGTGATGAGCGCGGGTTCGATCAGCGGCTCGTCGCCCTGCACATTGACGATCAATTCGTCCTCGCCGAGCCCGAGCTGCTGCGCCGCTTCGGCGAGGCGATCGGTACCCGAAGGATGGTCGGCGCGCGTCATCAGCGCACCGAATCCGCCCGCGCGCACCGCCTGCGCGATGCGCTCGTCATCGGTGGCGACATGCACGGCGTGCGCGCCACTCGCCGCGGCGCGCTCGCAAACGCGCAGCACCATCGGCTTGCCCCCCAGATCGGCGAGCGGCTTGCCGGGAAAGCGGCTCGAGGCGAATCGAGCAGGAATAACGACGGTGAATTTCACGGGGCGAACGGCCGCGCGCCCGCCTACGCGCGAACCTCCTCGTCCGCGGGCAGCTTGCGCGCCTCCTCTTCCAGCATCACCGGAATGCCATCCTTCACCGGGTAGGCGAGTCGATCGGCCTTGCAGATCAGTTCGCCCGCCACCTTGAGGTACACGAGCGGCCCCTTGCACAAGGGGCACACGAGAATTTCCAGCAGCCTAGCGTCCATGACGAGATCCCTCGAGACGAATTCCATCGAGCCGTTGCAGCAAGAATTCGCCGAATGCGGCATCCAGCACTGCGGTAACCGGCAGCACCCAGAAATTGGGTTTCGCGAAACCACGGCATTTTACCGCGTCCTTCTCGGTCATCACGATCGGCGCATCATCACCGAACTCGAAGTCTGCGGGCCGGAACGGGTGGTGATCGGCAAACGGGTGTGGAACGACCTGCATGCCGAATTCGGCGAGCGAGCGAAAGAACCGCCCCGGATCGCCGATCCCGGCGACCGCGTGCACGCGCGTGCCGGTAAAGCTCTGCGCCCGCCGCCGATCGCTCGCATCCAGCAAGCGGTGCATCAGCTGACCCTCGAGACGCATCGCATGTGCCCCGGCGCTATCCGCGGCGTGCATCACCACCGCGTCGACCTTGCGCAGGCGCGAACGCGGCTCGCGCAGCGGCCCGGCAGGAAGCATGAAGCCGTTGCCAAAGCCGGCACCGCGTCCATCAACCACCGCGATTTCGATATCGCGCGCGAGCCGGTAATGCTGCAGGCCGTCATCGAGCACAAGGACATCGATCGCGGGATTGCTCGCGCGCAGCGCCGCCGCGACCGCGACCCGGTCGTGTCCGACCCACACCGGGCAGCCGCTGCGCCGCGCGAGCACGATCGGCTCGTCACCCACCCCGGCGGCCTCCGAGGCGATGGTCGCCGCGCGCGGGGCGGACTCGCTCGCACCGTAGCCGCGCGATACGATGCCCGGGGTCCATCCCTTCGCGCGCAGGAAATCCGCGATCCACAATACGAGCGGCGTCTTGCCGCTGCCTCCGGCGACGATATTGCCGACCACGATCACCGGAATTCCCGCATGCCGCGAACGCAACAGGCCAAGGCGGTAAGCCGAGCGGCGCAGGAACACCAGGACGCGAAACACGAGACTGGCCGGCCACAGCAGCCAGGCGAGCGCCGAGCGGCGGGTCCAGAGTCGGGTCAGCGCAAGAGAGGTAATGGCTGCGGTGCGGCAGCTACTTGGGTGCCGACTGGGTGGTGAAACTGATCTGCCCGAGCCCGGCGGACTGCGCCGCCCACATCACGCGCACCACGGACTCGTGACTGGCCTTGGCATCCGCGCTGATCACCACCAGCGGGTCCTTCTTGCCGGACGCCGCCTGCTTGAGCACTTCGGCGAACTGCTCGGTACTGTCAAAGCCGGCGCGCACACGATTCACCACATATTCGCCCTGCGCGCTCACGACGACCGCGATCTCGTTTGAGCGTTCGAGCTGCTTTTCCGTGTTCGCGGTCGGAAGATTGATCTGCAGTTCCGTGTACTTCGAGTAGGAGGTGGTGACCATGAGAAAGATCAGGATCACCAGCATCACGTCGATCAACGGAACGAGGTTGATCTCGAGCGGCTCCTTCTGCTTGCCGCGCTGGAAATTCACCGGCGGCCTCCCTCCGACCCCGCGGTGTATTCCATGCGCTCGCCGTGAACGATATCGACCAGCCGGGCCGCGGCCTGCTCCATCTCCACCACGAAACCGTCGACCTGGTTGCGAAAGTGGCGGTAGAAGATGAGCGACGGGATCGAAATCGCGATGCCGAAGGCGGTGTTGTAGAGCGCAATCGAGATTCCGTAGGCCAATTGCTGCGGGTTGGCGCCGCTTGGCGACTGCGAACCGAAGATCTCGATCATGCCGACCACCGTGCCGAACAGACCGAGCAGCGGGCCGGCGGTGGCGATGGTGCCAAGGGTGGTGAGAAAACGGTCGAGATCGTGCGCCACCGCGCGGCCCGCCTCCTCGATGGCCTCGCGCATCACATAGCGCGAACTGCGATGGTTGCGCAGCCCCGCCGCAAGCACCGCGCCGAGCGGCGAGTTCTGCGCAAGTTGTTCGAGTGCCTCCTCGGTGACGCCGCGGCGCTGGTACAGATCGACCACCTGGGAAAGCAACTTGGGGGGAATGATCTTGTTCGCGCGCAACGAAAGCGAGCGCTCGATGATCAGCGCAAGAGCGATGACCGATGCAAGAAGAAGAGGCCAGATCGGCCAGCCAGCAGCCTGAACAATTGAGAACAAGTCTTGATACTCCGCTAAGGCGTGGATGGCTCGTGCGCGCACCGACCACTGCACACCGTCGGCTGCGGCGCGGGTACTTGGCGCTGCGCCCGCGCACTTTAGCCAAAGCCATGCACGCGGGCAAGTCGCGGTACGAAGCGGCATGCGCAATGCGGAGGCCGGTGCGCGATGCGCGATGCGCAGGCATGATCATCGGTCGCGCTCAGATATCCACAAAAGCTGTGGATAACATTGTGGATTGCCGCTGAATAGTTGCGCCTAGCCTTCTTGCGTTGACGACGAACTCGGTACTGATCATTTTTTAGGCAGTTCTTTTCACCGGCAAAACAGCGCGTTACGAAATGCAATCGCACTCCGCGGCCAGGCAAGGGGACGCCACGCGGTCGATGCGACGCCCGGCGAACGAAAGCGAGCGCCCGCGAACGGTCCTTGCGCGGCGACACGCAGGCTCCCGCGGATACTCTGCTGCCACAACGCGTCCGGCGCAACGCCCGGGTGTAGACTCGCCTGCCTTTCTCCGCTTGCCGATGCGTACTGGATTCGAAACCGATGACCCGGCCGCTGGCGGCGGCGTTCTCAGCGTCTCCGCACTGCTGCGCAGCGTGCGCGATGTCCTGGAACGCCGCTTTGCGCTGCGATGGGTGGCGGGCGAGATCTCCAATTTCACCCGCGCCAGCTCGGGGCACTGGTATTTCACCCTCAAGGACGAGGCCGCGCAGGTCGACTGCGTGATGTTCCGCGGCCGCGCGGCCGGCATCGACTGGCAGCCGCGCGAAGGCATGCGCGTCGAGGCGCGTGCGCTCGCGACGCTCTACGAGCCCCGCGGACGCTTTCAGCTCAATGTCGAGACGCTCCGCCAGGCGGGACTCGGTCCGCTCTACGAGCGCTTTCTCAAACTGCGCGACAGACTGGAACGCGAGGGACTGTTCGATGTGGCGCGCAAACGTGATCTTCCGGCGTACCCGCGCGCGATCGGCGTGGTCACCTCGCTCGCCGCGGCGGCGCTGCGCGACGTGCTGAGTGCGCTCGAGCGGCGCAATCCGGCGATTCCGGTGATCGTCTACCCGGCACCCGTGCAGGGCGAGGGCGCCGCCGCGCGCGTCGCGGCGGCGCTGACGACGGCGAGTGCGCGCGCCGAATGCGACGTGCTGCTTCTCGTGCGAGGCGGCGGCTCGATCGAGGACCTGTGGCCGTTCAACGAGGAGGTCGTCGCGCGCGCGATCCGCGCCGCGGCGATCCCGGTGGTGGTCGGGGTCGGCCACGAAACCGACGTCACGATCGCCGATTTCGCCGCCGATCGCCGCGCCGCGACGCCCACCGCGGCGGCCGAGCTGGTGAGCCCGTCACGCGACGAATTGATCGCGAGCGTCGACGCGCTGGCGCGCCGCGCGGCGCGTGAAACGCGCCGGCGCATCGAAACGACGATGCAGACGATCGATTCTCTGGCGCGACGCCTGGTTCACCCGGCGCAGCAGCTGCGTGCGTCGCGCCGGCACGTCGCGCATCTCGCGGCAAGACTCGTCGGCGCCGCGCATCACCGTATCGAGGCTGCCGGTTACCGTTTGGGCGGCGCCGCACCGCGCCTCGCCGTAGCCGCCGCGCGCCGCCTGGAAGGCGCCGCCGCGAGACTCGATGGCCTGCGCGCCTCGCTCGTGAGCCTCGACCCCGGGGCGGTGCTCGCACGCGGCTACAGCATTACGCGCAATGCCGCCGGCGCGGTCCTGCGCGAGGCGACGCAGGTCAACGAAGGCGAGCGGGTCGAAACCCTGCTCGCACGCGGCAGCTTCGAGAGCGAAGTGCGCAAGCGCGGCAATTCCTGAGCCCGGGCGTGGAGCGCGAGGCGCGCAGTTATAATCCCGAGCCTCTATGGGCCATCGTCTCAGCAAGATCACCACGCGCACCGGAGACTCGGGAGAAACCGGTCTCGGAGACGGCTCGCGCGTGCCGAAGGACCATGCGCGCATCCACGCGCTGGGCGAGATCGACGAACTGAACTCGTTTCTCGGCCTGCTGCTCGCCGACGAGCTTCCCGAACCGATGCGCGATGCGCTCGGGCAGATCCAGCATGATCTGTTCGACCTTGGCGGCGAAATCAGCATTCCCGGCCACACCCTGCTCGCCGAGCGACGGCTCGAGCAACTCGAACTGCTGAGCGAAGCCTGGAACGCGGAACTCGGCCCGCTCAAGGAGTTCATTTTGCCAGGCGGCGCGCGCTCCGCGGCGCTCGCGCACATCGCGCGCACCGTGTGCCGGCGCGCCGAGCGCGCCCTGGTCGTGCTCGCGCGCGACCAGGGTGCGACGCCTATTGCGCTGAAGTACGTGAATCGCCTGTCCGATCTGCTCTTCATCCTGGCGCGGGCGCTCAATCGCCATGCCGGGCGCAGCGACGTGCTATGGCATAACCCAAAGCAGCGCTGACATCGCGGTGCGGCCCGGTCGTCGCGGAACGCGCGCGCCGGACAGCCCCTGAGCAATCCTCCCTCCACCTCTCGAAAGCCCCGCACCGATGAGTTCCCAGCACTCCCACGGCCCGATCGACGTCCACGCCCACTTCTACCCCAAGGTCTATCTCGACCTGGTCGCCGCGCACGGCCCGGCGCACGGCGTCGAATGGCGCCAGGTCGAGGGCAAGGGCCCGCAGTTCAAGGTCGGCCATGTGATGACCGGTCCGGTCGGGCCGGGCTACGTCGATCTCGACGCACGCCTGGCGGCGATGGACGCGCAAGGGGTCGAGACCCACGTCCTGTCTCTCTCGCAACCGATGGTCTACTGGGCGGGACGAAGCCTCGGCGAAAAACTCGCCGCGACCTTCAACGAGGAACTGGCGCGCGCCCACGAACACAATGCGAAACGCCTCGTGGGTCTCGCGATGCTGCCGATGCACGAGCCCGACCTCGCGGTGCGCGAGGCCGAACGCGCGGCGAAACTGCCCGGCGTGCGCGGTTTCTACGCCGCCACGCATATCCTCGGCAAGGATCTCTCGCACGCCGAATTCTTCCCGGTCTACGAGCGGATCGAAGCCCTGGGCTTGCCACTATTCTTGCATCCGGTCTTCGTGATCGGCGCCGAGCGGCTCGACCAGTACTACCTCACCAACCTGCTCGGCAACCCCTTTGAATCGGCGATCGCCGCCGCGCACATCATCTTCGGCGGCGTGCTCGACCGCTTTCCGAAACTCACGATCGTGTTGCCGCACGCGGGCGGCGCGTTTCCCTGGCTGGTCGGACGGCTCCATCGCGGCTGGGAAAAACGCCAGGACCTGAAACACGTCAAACTCTCGCCGAACGAGTATCTGCGGCGCTTCTACTACGACACGGTCGGCTATTCGGATCATGTGGTCGAATACCTGGTGCGCGTGATCGGCGCCGACCGGGTGTTGATGGGCAGCGACTACTGCTTCCCGATCGCCTACGAAAGGCCGGTCGAGATCGTCACCGCGAATCCCGCGCTCTCGGCCGAGACCAAGAGCGCGATCGTCGAGGGCAATGCGCGCAGGCTGCTGGGGATCTGAGTCGCGCGCTGTCACAGGCAATGAAGCGGGCGGGCGGCCAGTGCCATAGCCGGCGCCACGCGGGATCGGATTTAAATCAACCCAGGTAACCCCGCGTCCCGCCGCGGCCCGAACCCGTTCTCCCGGTTCCTGAACGACCCTACAGCATCGGAAACGCCGGCACCTTCTGATCGGGCGTCGAACTGGCGATATCGGGTGTCGCATACTCGATGAAGCTCGCCGGCAGCGCACCGCCCCAGTACACCCCGGTGCCGCGCTCTTCCTCGTTCCACACCACCGTCTGCCAGTCGGGAGCCATGATCAGAAAGCTGCTCGAATACACTTCGATCCGGTTGCCGCCCGGTTCGCGCGAATAGAGATAGAACGCCTGCGAGTTGTTGTGGCGCGAGGGTCCTGCCTCGATGAACACGCCGTTCT
>JAOUFA010000182.1 GCA_029858545.1 Betaproteobacteria bacterium | reverse complement strand
CCCTGCAACGCAGCGATCGTGGCCCCGACGTTGGTGCCCTTGGAATCGTCGAAAAAATCGACTCCCCGATACGCCGCGACATGCTCGACACGGTGGGGCAGCCCCGCAAAGCTCTTCAGCCCCGCGGCAATCGCGGCGTGGCTGACGCCGACCGCGCGCGCGAGCACCGCCGCAGCGAGCGCATTGGCCAGATTGTGCTCACCGTGAATGTTCAACTCGCCGGCATCGAGAATGGGCGTTCGGCCCTGCACGAGCCACCTCGTCGTGCCGACCACGCGCACCCCGAGGTTCTCGTCCTCGGCGGGGACATCGAGTCCGAAGCTCATCCGCCTGCGCCCGGGAAGGGACATGGCCATCGATCGCGCATCGTCGCGATTGAGCACCTGCAGGCCGTTACCCATGAAGATGCGCGCTTTCGCGGCGCCGTATTCGGCGAGTCCCTCATAACGGTCGAGGTGGTCCTCGGTAAGATTGAGCATGGTCGCCACATCGGGCTCGAGCGCCCAGGAGGTCTCCAGCTGATAGCTGGAGAGTTCGAGCACCCAGACCCCGGGCATCTTTCCGGCATCAAGGCGCAGCGAGAGTGCATCGAGCGCAGCGGGACCGATGTTGCCGGCGACTTCGCAATCGATACCCGCCGCGCGCAGCAGATGACCAGTCAGCGCGGTAACGGTGGTCTTGCCGTTGGTTCCGGTGACCGCAAGTACCCGACAGTTGCTGCGCGCGCGCACATGCCATGCGAAGAGTTCGATGTCGCCCACCACCGGGATGCCGCGCGCAATCGCCTGGGTGATCAGCGGCTGCGCGAGCGGCAGCCCCGGACTGATGCACAGCAGATCGACGCCATCGAGCAGCGACGGCTCGAAGGGGCCGGCGCGCAGCGGCACGTGGGGCAAGGCAGCCGCGAGTTGTGCGGCCTGTGGGGGCGATTGGCGCGTATCGGCAACAATCGGCCTTGCGTGCTCGCGCGTCAGCCATTTCGCAGCCGATAAGCCCGTCGCCCCCAGTCCGAGAACGAGTGCGCGCGCGCCGGAAAGGGCGCGCGGCGCGGGTCTGGCCAACTGTGCGAAATGGGGCAGGTTCATATCGACGGTCAACGCAGCTTGAGAGTCGAAAGCCCGAACAACACCAGCATCATGGTGATGATCCAGAAGCGCACGACGACTTGCGACTCCTTCCATCCCTTGAGTTCGTAATGATGGTGAAGCGGTGCCATGCGAAAGACTCGCTTGCCACCGCTTGCCTTGAAATAGAGGACCTGGATCATCACCGAGAGCGTCTCCATGACGAACACGCCACCCATGATGAAAAGTACAATTTCCTGGCGCACGATCACCGCGATCGTTCCGAGGGCGCCGCCCAGCGCGAGCGCCCCCACATCGCCCATGAAGACCTCCGCCGGATACGCGTTGAACCAGAGAAACCCGAGTCCCGCGCCGGCGAGCGCGCCGCAGAACACCGCCAATTCTCCCGAGCCGGGGATGTGCGGAAGACCCAGATACCGGGAGAAGACCGAGTGCCCGGCAACATAGGCGAACACGCCAAGTCCGCTGCCCACCAGCACCGTGGGCATGATCGCGAGACCGTCGAGGCCGTCGGTGAGATTGACCGCATTGGAGGTACCGACGATCACAAAGAAGCTGAGCACGACAAAACCGAATGCCCCGAGCGGGTAGGCGACGTTCTTGAAGAATGGCACGATCAACTCGGACAGGGACGGGGTGCCTTGCGCGATCGATGCAAGGTAGAGCGCCGCAGCGAGACCGATGACCGATTGCCAGAAGAACTTCGCGCGCGCCGACAACCCCTTCGGATTGCGCCGCACGACCTTGCGATAATCGTCTACCCAGCCGACCACACCAAACGCCAGCGTCACGAGCAGGACCACCCACAGCAGGCGATTCCCCAAGTCGCCCCACAGCAGCGTGGTGATGCCGATCGAGAGCAATATCAGTGCCCCTCCCATGGTCGGCGTGCCGGCCTTGGCGAGGTGGCTCTGGGGACCGTCGTCGCGCACCGCTTGTCCGATCTTGTACGCGGTGAGCTTGCGGATCACGTACGGTCCGAGCAGAAAAGATATCGCGAGCGCGGTGAGGCAGGCCAGTACCGCGCGCAGCGTGATGTAGTTGAAGACGTTGAACAGGCGAATGTCCTTCGCCAGCCATTGCGCGAGTTCGAGCAGCATCAATGTTCCCCTTGCACGGTCGCACCGAGCAGTGCGGCGACTACCCGTTCCATACGCATGAATCGCGACCCCTTGATGAGCAGCGTGGCACGCGGCGCGGCGCGCGTTCGCGTGAGTTCGATCAAATCATCGATTGATGATGCGTGGCTGCCCGTCGCCCCGAAAGCCTCGACGGTGTCGCGCGTCGCTTCGCCAATCGCGAGCAGGACCGTAACGCCCTTGCAGCGCGCGTAGCGGCCGACCTCGCGATGAAACTCGGGGCCGCGGTCGCCCACCTCCCCCATGTCGCCGAGTACCAGGACCGTCGGCGGCCGACAGGCGGCGAGTACGTCGATGGCGGCACGCACCGAGTCCGGGTTCGCGTTGTAGCTGTCGTCGATTACGGTGACACCGTTGGGCGCGCGCTTTACCTGCAGTCGACCGACGTAAGGGCGAAAATCCTCGAGTCCGGTACGGATCGTCGCCGGCGGGATTCCCGCCGCGTGCGCGCAGGCCGCCGCAGCGAGCGCATTGCGCACGTTGTGCAACCCGGGGATGCCGAGCGTCGCTGTCGCGGTACCGGCGGGCGTGCGCAGACGCACCTCGCTCAGCAACTGCTTGAGCGTATAGCCGCCGAGCACCTCGGCTTGCCGGGCACCCGCGCCACCCTCCAGGGCAAATCCGAGGATCGACCGGGGCGTCGCGGCGGCGCGGAACACCGGTGCGTGCTGATCGTCGGCATTGACCACTGCCACTCCATCGATGGGCAACGCACCGTACACGGCGGCGTTTTCCGCCGCGACCTCGTCCACCGTGTTCATGAATTCGAGGTGCTCGCGCTGCGCATTGGTGACCAGCGCGATTGTCGGCTTGGCGATGCCGGCCAGATAACCAATTTCTCCCCGGTGATTCATCCCCAACTCGATTGCACAGTAACGGTGTTGCTCGCGCAGCCTGAGCAGCGTGAGCGGCACGCCGATATCGTTGTTGAGATTGCCGGCAGTCGCCAGAACCTGCGCCTCACCAGCGTGCCGGCGCAGGATCGCGGCGATCATTTCCTTGGTCGTGGTCTTGCCGTTGGACCCCGCGATACCGATCAACGCCGGATGAAAACGCGCTCGCCAATGA
Source organism: Betaproteobacteria bacterium (assembly GCA_029858545.1). Taxonomy (GTDB): domain Bacteria; phylum Pseudomonadota; class Gammaproteobacteria; order Burkholderiales; family SG8-39; genus JAOUFA01. Next base: position 3,867 of record JAOUFA010000182.1, on the reverse strand, counting down.
CTTGCGAGGTCGCCCAGCGCGAGCCGAGTATCCTTCACCACGATCGCCGGAAGCGGTGCGATCCCGACGTGCATCCGGTCGATTATCGCCGCGGCGGCACCGCCGGCTTTCACTGCGTCGAGAAACGCGTGCCCGTCGAATCGCTCACCGCGCAGCGCGACGAACAGATCTCCGCCGCGCAACGCCCGACTGTCGGTGGATACGCCGCTAAAGAGCACGTCCCTGCCCAGGTATTGGCCGCCCAACGCCGCCGCCGCTTCGGCGAGGCGCATCATCTCGCACTCCACGCATCGAGGGCGGCAGTCGCTTGCCCGGCATCGGAAAACGGCAGTCGCCGCCCGGCGATCTCCTGGTAGGGCTCATGGCCCTTGCCGGCGAGCAACAGCACGTCACGGGGGCCGGCCTCGCGCACCGCACGCCCGATCGCGCGCGCGCGATCGGGCTCCACCACGTGCGGCCGAGATACACCACGGCAAATCTCGGTGATGATGGAAAGGGGATCCTCGCCGCGTGGGTTATCCGAGGTAATCACGATACGGTCGGCGATTCGGGAGACGACTTCCCCCATCGGCGCGCGTTTTGACGGGTCGCGGTCGCCCCCGGCGCCGAACACCGCGACCAACGCACCGCCGCGCGCCTCGGCCACGGGCCGCAGCGCCTGCAAGACCTTGTCCAGCGCATCGGGCGTGTGCGCGTAGTCGACCACCACCAGCGGGCGGTCCACGCCGCCCAGAGCCTGCATGCGGCCCTGCACCGACGGCAGCGTAGCGAGCATCGCAGCAGCCTCGGCGCCGGGAATACCGCGAGCGACCAGGCAACCGAGGACGCCGAGCGCGTTCGAGACATTGAAGCGCCCGAGTTGGTTGACGCTCGTCCGAAGCTCCCCCCAACTCGACGCCAGCCACAGTTTCGTGAGCTGACCTTCGCAAATAATTTGCTTCGCCGCGACATACTCGCTCACGCCACTCGGGGCAGTGCCCGTGTCGTGCAGGCTGTAGCCGATACTGCGCAACCCGCGTGACGACAGCCGGCGCGCAAGTTCCAGTCCGACCGGATCATCCAGATTTAACACCGCTGCGCGCAAGCCTGCGGAATCGAACAAGCGCGCCTTCGCTTCAGCGTAAGACGCCATCGTGCCGTGATAGTCCAGATGGTCGTGTGAAAGATTGGTGAACAACGCGCAGTCGAAAGCGACGCCGTTCACGCGATCCTGCGCAAGTGCATGCGAGGACACTTCCATCGCCACCGCACTGGCTCCCGCGTCGCGCATCGCCGCAAGCGTCGCCTGCAATTCGACCGCACCGGGCGTGGTATTGACGGAGGGATCGAGCGCCCCGGGAAAACCGCTGCCTAGGGTGCCGATCACCCCGGTACGGACGCCGCGCGCTCCCAGTAGCGCCGCGATCCACTGCGTGCACGATGTCTTTCCGTTGGTACCGGTCACCCCGCACACCCAAAGGGCCTCGGACGGGCGACCGTAGAACTCGTGCGCGAGCCGTCCCGCCTCGCGACGCAGTCCGTGCAGACTCGCATTCGGCACCCGCCAGCCATCATTCCAGGAAAAGCCTTCACTCTCCCAGACCACCGCCGACGCGCCGCGCCGCACGGCATCCGGAATGTAGACGCGACCATCGACCGTCTCGCCGGGATAGGCGAAGAACGCGACACCGGGAGCGCAGCGGCGACTATCGGCCGCCAATCGCTCGATCGTCGCACCCTGCGCGGAAAGTTGTCGGATCAGGTCCGCCACGGCCCCATCCATCGTCCTGCATGTTCCTCTGTCATTCGGTCAGGAGGTCGTTCACCAAGGCATTCGATTGATCTCGGACATCAGGTACTCTCCCTCAGTTCCTCACCTTCGCCGGGCAGCGGCACCGGGTCGAGCGGTGCGTCGTACGGCACGCCGAGCAGGCGCAGCGCCCCCTGCATGGTCTGCGCGAACACCGGCGCCGCGACCGAACCGCCGTAGTATTCGCCCGCCGAGGGCTCGTCGATCATCACCGCGATCACCAGCCGTGGATCGGACACCGGCGCAAATCCCACGAAGGACGCGATGTAGCGGTTGGCGGCGTAGCCGCCTTTCTCCGGCTTGTGCGCGGTGCCGGTCTTTCCGGCAACTCGCCAGCCCGGCACGCGGGCACGCGGCGCGGTGCCACCGGGCTGCACCGCGGCCTCGAGCATCGCGCGCATCGCGTGTGCAGTCCGCGCAGAGATCACCGGCATGCCCTCCGCCGGCGTAGCGCTGCGCACCAACGTGAGCGGCACCAGATCACCGTCACGCGCGAAAAGCAGATATGCCCTCGCAAGCTGGGCAAGGCTCACCGAAATGCCGTGGCCGTAGCCCATCGTGGCCTGCTCGACCGGCCGCCACGATCGATGGTCGCGCAGCCGGCCGCCGGCTTCACCCGGGAAATCGAGTTGTGGAGGGGTGCCAAAGCCCACACTCCGGAAAAATTCCCACATTCGCTCGCGCGGCAGCGAAAGCGCGATCTTCGCTGCGCCGACATTGGAGGATCGCTGCACCACCTCGCTGACGCTCATCGCCGCCGCGGGATGTGAATCGCGTATCGTATAGCGGGCGATGGTCATACTTCCCGGAGCGGTCGGAATGCGCGTTGTGGGCGTCACACGCTCGAGCTCGAGCGCGAGCGCGATGGTGAAGGGTTTGAGCGTCGAACCCGGCTCGAAGACATCGGTCAGCACACGATTGCGAACCTGGTCGCCGGTCATCCGGGCGCGATTGTTGGGGTTGTACGAGGGATAGTTCGCCAACGCGAGCACCTCGCCGGTGTGCGTATCGAGCGCAATCAGCGCACCCGCCTTGGCGCGGTGCTGTTCGACCGCGCTCCTCAGTACGCTAAACGCGAGACTCTGAATCTTGCCGTCAATCGACAGCGCAAGTTCGCCGCCGTCGCGCGCCGGACTGAGTGCCTCGATATCCTCGACGACACGGCCCAGACGATCCTTGATCACCCGCCGGCCGCCGGGCTGTCCGGCAAGCAGCGACTCAAAAGCGAGCTCCATGCCCTCCTGTCCATTTTCGTCGACTCCGGTGAAACCAACGACTTGCGCGGTCACCTCACCGCCAGGATAGTAGCGGCGAAATTCACGGCGGTCGTATACCCCCGCGATACCCAGTTCGGCGACACGTTCGGAGGCCTCGGGCGATACTTGACGCTTGAGATACACAAAATCCCTGGATTGATCGGCGAGCCTGCGGTCCAGGTCGCGCGCATCCATGCCGAGCAGCAAGGCAAGCTTGGCGCGCTGCGCGGCGCTCAACACCACATCACCCGGAATCGCCCACACTGATTTCACCGGGGTAGAAACCGCGAGCGCCGCTCCGTTGCGATCGACGATACGACCGCGCGTCGCCGGCACCTCCAGTACCCGCGAATAGCGCGCCTCGCCCTTGCCGCGCAGAAAATCAGTATGCAGAACCTGCAAGTAGACCGAGCGCACGGCAAGTACGACGAACAACGCCAGGAACGCGGCGAAAACCAGGCGCGCGCGCCAAACCGGGAGACGCACCGGGGTGCGTGCCGCATGGACGGTCACTGCACCGCCTCGCGCGGAAGTTCCAACGCACGCACACGCCGCGCGTCCGGCGCGCGCATGCCCAGCACGCCATGCGCGATCTTCTCGACGCGTGCGTGCATGCCCCAGGTTGCCGCCTCGAGCTGCAAGCGCCCGTATTCGTCGTCGAGTTCGCGTTCGCGGCCCTGTGCTTGATCGAGTTCGGAGAACAGTTTGCGTGCGCGATGCTGTGAGGTGACGAGCCCGAGCGCGCAGCCGACCAGAACCAGGAGGAGGAGGAGGTTCAGCTTTGCCACGCGTCGGGCCCGATGCGGTTGAACAGTGTGCGGT
>JAOUFA010000181.1 GCA_029858545.1 Betaproteobacteria bacterium | reverse complement strand
TTCACGCGGCGGCGGGCGGCGTCGGGCTGCTCGCGTGCCAATGGCTCAAGGCCATCGGCGCGACCGTAATCGGCACCGTGGGTTCCGACGAAAAAGCGGCGCTCGCCAAAGCGCATGGCTGTGCCCATACGATCGTCTACACGCGCGAGAATTTCGTCGAACGGGTGAAGGAACTCACCGGCGGCAAGGGTGTGCCGGTGGTGTATGACTCCGTCGGCAAGACGACCTGGGAAGGATCGCTTGATTGTCTGCGGCCGCGCGGTTTGATGGTGTCGTTTGGCAACGCATCGGGTGCGGTGCCGCCGTTCTCGGTCGGGGTGTTGGCCCAGAAGGGTTCGCTATTCGTGACACGTCCCTCCCTGTTTGCCTATATCGCTTCGCGCGCCGAACTCGATACCGTGTCGTCGTCGCTGTTCGACGCCGTGATCTCAGGCAAGGTGAAGGTCGAAGTGACGGGCCGCTACAAGCTCGCCGATGCCGCGCAGGCACACCGGGATCTCGAGGGAAGAAAGACAACCGGCTGTCTGGTGCTGCTGCCCTGAACCTGGCGCGATCCGGCCTCCGGCGATCGCAAGCCGGATCGCGATCGCCCGTCTCGATGATCGAGGGTCGGTGCGGGACGTCCCGAGACGGTGGCCGTCCCGCCCGGCGTCCGGTCTAGACTTCGCATGCGTGCCGTTCTGGTTCACCGGGAAAGCGTCGACCTCGATGTCGCCGAACTGCGCCTGCGAATCGCGCGTCCGGTCGCGGCCGACGAGGAAGTCCCCGGCGACCAAGGAGTGCTTCTGCGGGAGACTGTCCTCAAGCCAGCGTCGGTACTCGTGCCGATCGTTGTCCGGGAGGACCAGTTCACCGTCCTATTCACCCGGCGCACCGCCCATTTGCGCGCGCATTCGGGCCAAATCAGCTTTCCGGGCGGGCGTACCGAACCCGGAGACCCGAGTCCCGTCGCCACCGCGCTGAGGGAAAGCGCCGAGGAGATCGGACTGCTGCCCGATCAAGTGGACGTCGTCGGCTGCCTGGGCGCATACCGCACCGGGACCGGATATCGCGTGACGCCGGTCGTCGGCATCGTCCACCCCCCCCTCGACCTGCGCCCCGACGCCAACGAAGTCGAGGAGGTGTTCGAAGTGCCGCTGTCCTTTATGCTCGACCCGGCCAACCATCTGCGACACTCGCGCGTCATTCTGGGCGAGCTGCGCTGGTTCTATGCCATCGAATTTGGTGACTACTACATCTGGGGCGCGACCGCGGGAATGATCGTCAATCTGTACCGGCACCTCGCACGATGAGAGTTGCCGTGGGGCGCGGCGCCCCGCACGCGGTGTGTTATCGTCACGTCGTTCTGACAGTTAACCTCAGCACATGAGCGTACTCGCAATCGTTGCCGCACTTCTCATCGAACAATGGCGCCCGCTCGGCGATCGCAGGTTTTACCTTGCGCTCCTCGCCGGCTGGGCCGCATGGCTCGAGCGCAGCTTCAATGCCGGCGAGGCGCGCCAGGGCAATGTCGCGTGGATGGTGGCGGTGCTCCCGGCCGTATGCGGCGCAATTCTGGCGCATGCGCTGTTCACGCGCATGGGGCTGCTGTTCTCGCTCGCGTTCGACGTCGCGGCCCTTTACTTCACTCTGGGATTTCGCCAATCCAGCCACTATTTCACCGACATCAAGATCGCGCTCGATGCGGGCGACCTCGACCGCGCGTGCGACCTGATTGCCCAATGGCGCATGGAGTCGCCGGTCGCACGCAGCCGCGAAGAGGTGATCGGGCTCGCCATCGAGCAGGCCTTGCTTGCCTCGCACCGGCATGTGTTCGGTGTACTGCTGTGGTACCTCGTGTTGCCGGGTCCGAGCGGTGCGATTCTGTATCGACTTGCGGCCTATCTGCACGCGCGCTGGTCGGGAATGGGCGCGTTTGGCCGCCTCGCACGGCAGGCATTCGCACTCCTCGAATGGCCGGCGGTGCGCCTGACCGGGGTTGCATTTGCCGTAGTGGGTGACTTCGAAGACGCGATCTATTGCTGGCGCAGCCAGGCGAGGGCCTGGTCGGATCCCAATGCCGGGATCGTGCTCTCCGCAGGCGCGGGGGCGCTGGGAGTGCACCTGGGCGGTTCGGTGCGGCAGGTGGAGGGCGCCGAAGTCCGTCCTGACCTTGGCCTGGGCGAGGTCGCCGATCGCTCACACCTCGATAGTACCGTCGGCCTGGTCTGGCGTGCGTTGGTGCTCTGGGTGTTCGTGCTGGTCGTCTTGACCGGCGCGCGCTGGGTTGCCTGAATCGGTTGATTGCCCCGCTTCACTTCCGCCTTGCCGGTTTGCCCGACGGCATGGCGCGCTTAGGTTGCTCCCTCGAGATGCGCGATACGCCGGTATAGCGCGAAGCGACGCGGATGAATCTGGCCCTGCTCCGCCGCGGCGCGCACCGCGCACGCGGGCTCGCTCTGGTGGCGGCAGTCATGGAACTTGCAGCGCGCGGCGTGCACCGCAAATTCGGGGAATGCCCCCGCCAGGTCGCGCACCCGGATTCCCGACAGTCCGAACTCCGCGATACCGGGCGAATCGACCACCTCGCTATCGTTATCGAGCGCATACAGCCTGCACGCAGTGGTCGAATGACGGCCTGCATCGAGGTGTCGCGAAATCTCCCTGGTCCGCACCTCAGCGTCCGGAACCAGCGACTTCAGAAGCGTCGACTTGCCCATGCCCGACTGCCCGACCAGCAGGCTGCGCTGGCCGGTCAGGTGCGGCCTCAGCGGCGAAGCGTCGAACTTTGCGGACAGTTCCACGCAGGAATAGCCGATGCCGGAAAAGGCCGCCAGCTTGCCGCGCGCCTCCTCGTATCGATCGACGAGATCCACCTTGTTGAGAACAACCAATGCGGCGAGCCTGGAGCGTTCGGCAGCAATCAGCAATCTGCAAACCAACTCGTCATCAAAGCTCGGCTCGCAAGCCACCAGAATCACGACTTGGGTCAGGTTTGCCGCGATCACCTTGACGCGGTGCTCGCTCGCGCGCGCGAACTCGCTGCGGCGAGGTTCGACCGAATCGATGACCGCCTGGTCGCCCTGAATGGCCGAGAGCATGACGCGGTCGCCACACACCGCCTGAACGCGGCGATTGCGAGCCGAGGCGCGCAGAAGTACTCCGTCGTGGCTGCGTACCAGTGCCTCGCGACCGAAGGCCGCCTCGACCGTACCGCCGTCCCCGGACAGCGCCACGCTAGAGATCGAAAAGCGCGTCGCATTTCGCGGCGCAGATGAAGTCGTTCTCCGAAAGACCGTCGATGGCGTGCGTCCAGTATTCCACGCGGCAGCTGTTATAGCCGACCGTCAGCATCGGATGATGGTCCTCGCGGTGCGACAGCCAGGCCAGTGCGTTCACGAAAGCCATCGTTTGATAGTAATTGGCGAACGGGAAAAGCTTGATGAGCTTGCCCTCGCTGAGGGTCCAGCCACGCAAACCGGCGAGCATCGGCCGTATCTGTTCCGCGGTGAGGGGGGCGATACCTCCTTCGCAGGGGGTACAGCGACGCCGGGTAAGGTCGTCCGTCATCAGCGCCGGGATCAGGCCGCAGCCCCGTGCAGCCGAGCGACGCGCGCCGCGGCGGGGGGGTGCGAATCGTAGAACGCCGAGTAAAGCGGGTCGGGGGTGAGCGTCGAGGCGTTGTCCTGATAGAGCTTCACGAGTGCCTTGACCAGCGATCCCTCGCTCGAAAATCTGGCCGCATAGGCGTCCGCCTCGTACTCATGCTTGCGTGAATACAGGCTGGCGATCGGCTGCAGGAAGAAAGTGAATGCTCCGGAAACGAGCACGAACAGGAGCAAGGCCGATGCGGTCGATTGTGTTTGCACCCCCAGACCGCCGTAGAACCAGGACTGATCGATCAGTTGGCCGAGTGCCCACAACAGCACGGCGGAAAACGAAAACAGCAAACCGATGCGCTTCCAGACATGGTGGCGATTGAAATGACCGAGTTCGTGCGCCAGCACCGCCTCGATCTCGCGCGGCGCGAGGCGCGCGAGCAGCGTATCGAAAAATACGATGCGCTTGGCCGTGCCGAAACCGGTGAAGTAGGCGTTGCCGTGGCTGGAGCGCCTGGACCCGTCCATCACATACAGTCCCTTGGAGCGAAAACCGCAACGCGCTAGAAGCGCGTCGACGCGCTGCGCGAGTTCGGCATCCTCGAGGGGAGTGAACTTGTTGAACAGCGGCGCGATCAGCGTCGGATATGCGACCAGCATCAGAAGATTAAATATCGTCCATGCGCCCCAGACGTACAGCCACCATAGTTCGCCCATCGCCGCCATCAGCCAAAGCACCAGTACGACCAGCGGCACTCCGAGAATGGCGCCAACCAGACCCTGGCGCGCGAGATCGGCGACAAACAGAGACCAGGTCATCCGGTTGAAGCCAAAACGCGCCTCGACGACGAAAGTTCGGTAAAGCGAAGTGGGGAGGTCGAGTGCGCTGAGCAGCAGCGTCACGCTTATGATCAGCGCCACGCCATGGGCGATGCCCGATGGTGCGAAGACCTGTTCCCACTGGTCTGAAATCCACTGCAGCAGGCCACCCAGAGTAAGGATGAGCAGAATCCCCGCATCGATCAGCAAGTCGAGTGCGCCGAGACGCGATTTCTCCACTGTATAGTCGGCCGCCTTCTGGTGCGCGCTGAGCGAAATCACTTCCGCAAAGTCGTGCGGAACGGCATCACGATGCGCCCGTACATGCACGATCTGGCGCCGGGCGAGCCACAGACGCAGGCAGGTCGAGGCCACGAGGGCCCCGACGAAGATCCAGGTGAATAGCGTATCGGTCACGTCACGGAAATCCATCAGCCGGAGGGGCCTATTCCCCATGCTTGCGAAGCGGCAGCGCCTACGGCGAATTCGTACATGCCGCTGTGAGAGAATACCCCGACTTCGCCAATTCATAAAGAAGAGCTCGTGGCACAAGACCAGAACAACCTCATCTGGATAGATATGGAAATGACCGGGCTTGCGCCCGACTCCGATCGGATCATTGAAATCGCGCTGGTGGTCACCGACGCGGCGCTCAATGTGATCGCCGAAGGGCCGGTGTTGGCGGTGCACCAGGCCGATGCGACTCTCGATGCGATGGATTCCTGGAACCAGAGTGCGCATCGCCGCTCGGGACTGCTCGACCGCGTGCGAGCTTCGCAGCTCGACGAGGCCGAGGCGGAGCGGCGCTCGCTCGCCTTTCTCGCCGAGCACGTTCCGGCCAAGGTCTCACCGATGTGCGGCAACTCGGTATGCCAGGACCGGCGCTTCCTTGCCCGCTCGATGCCAGCGCTCGAGGGCTACTTCCACTACCGGAATCTCGACGTCAGCACGCTCAAGGAACTGGTCAAGCGCTGGAAGCCCGAGCTCGCCAAGGGATTCGTCAAGCAAAGCAAGCACGAGGCGCTGGCAGACGTCTTGGAGTCGATCGAGGAGTTGAAGTACTTCCGGCGCACGGTGATGACTATCTAGTGCCGCAATCCCCTCGGCGGATCTTGCCGGTACCGCCGTTGCGCCGCGGCGGTTGTCGGGGTATTTCTAGGTCTCCCCAAACCGGCGATGCGCCCGGGCCGGTGCCGCAGTGCCCGGGTCGCCTCCTACTCCGGCACCACCTTGCCCGGATTCATCAGGTTGTCCGGATCGAACATCCTCTTGATACTGCGCATTACGCCGATCACGTCTTCGCCGAACTCCCTGCGCAGCGAGTCCTGTTTGCCGACACCGATGCCATGCTCGCCGGTGCAACTGCCTTCCATGCGCAGCGCGCGTTCGACCAGGCGCTTGTTGAACTGCTTGGCGAGTTCCGTCTCCTCGGGCTTCGCCGGATCGACCAGGAACACGAGATGAAAGTTGCCGTCTCCGACGTGACCGAGGAGCGGCACTGGAACGATGAAATCCTTCACGTCCTCCACCGACTCGCGCACGCACTCGGCCAGTCGTGAGATCGGCACGCAGACGTCGGTGGAAATGGCGCGCGCGCCCGGCCTGAGCTGCAGGCAGGCGAAGTAGGCCTGATGACGCGCCTCCCAGAGCTGACGACGCTCCTCGGGTTTGGTGGCCCAGACGAAGTCCTTGCCGCCGTGCTCCTTGGCGATCGACTGCACCGTTTCCGCCTGTTCAATGACGCTCGCCTGTGAACCGTGGAATTCGAAGAACAGGGTCGGCGCGACCCGGTAGCTGGTCTTCTTGTAGCGGTTGATCGCGTCGATCGTCTTTTCGCACACGATGTCGCAGCGCGCGATCGGTACGCCCATTTGGATGGTCTGAATCACGGTTTGTGTGCAACCGTCCACCGAGTCGAAAGCGCACACCGCCGCCGACATCGCCTCCAGCATCGGATAGAGGCGAACCGTCACTTCGGTAATGATGCCGAGCGTGCCCTCCGAGCCGACGAACAGTCGCGTCAGGTCGTAGCCGGCGGCCGACTTCCTGGCGCGGTGCGCGGTCTGGATGATTCGGCCGTCTGCGAGCACCACTTTCAGCGACAGCACGTTCTCGCGCATCGTGCCGTAGCGCACCGCGTTGGTTCCCGAAGCGCGCGTCGCGCTCATGCCTCCGAGCGTGGCATCGGCGCCCGGGTCGACGGGAAAGAAGAGTCCCGAGTGGCGGATGTGCTCGTTCAGCTGTTCGCGCGTGACGCCGGCCTGCACGGTCGCATCAAGATCATCCTCATGCACCACCAGCACCTGGTTCATCTGCGACAGGTCGATGCATACGCCGCCCCGGATCGCGAGCACGTGGCCTTCGAGAGAGGTCCCCGCGCCGTACGGGATCATCGGGACGCGATGCCTGCGGCAGATGCCGACGACGTCGCGCACTTCCTCGGTGCTGCGCGGAAATACGACCGCGTCGGGCGGCGCGTCGGGCAGGTAGGACTCATCCTTGCCGTGATGCTCGCGGATCGCCGTAGACGTGGTGGCGCGCTCGCCGAGCAATGCCTTCAGCTCGGCGAATACCGTTGGATTGAAATCTCTGGCTGTGTTCATAAACGTGCGCCCCGTGTTATTGCAGCTTGATCTCGCCGTCGAACGGCACCTTCACTCCCAGTGACGGAATCTCAAGGATCACTTTCGCGGCAAGCGACTCATTGCCCTTCAATATTCCTCCGTCGAGCGCTTTCTGCACCGCCTGCTCGATTTCGCGCTGCGAATTGACGCCAACCATCTTGAGGAACTTGCGGATGCTGAGATTGAACGTTTCCTGGTCCATGTATTCTCCTCGTTTTCAGCGT
>JAOUFA010000180.1 GCA_029858545.1 Betaproteobacteria bacterium | reverse complement strand
CCTGCGCCGCGTCGCGCTGCCCGGCGTCGATCCACACCGCGGGCAGACCGAATGCCGGATCGCGCGTCGGCGTGCCCGGCAGGGTCCCGCTCGCATGTCCGGGGTTGATCGCCAGGTGCATGCCCTGTACCGCCTCGCCTTCGCCGACCACCACCCCCTTCAGCAGAATGCGGTAGGCGTTCGGACGCAGATCCAGGTTGTCGCGAATATGCACCGAGGGCGGAAGAAAGCCGACGTCCTGTGCGAACTTCTTGCGGATCGCCTTGATGCGCTTGAGCAGTTCGCCGTCCTGGCCCGAGTCGACCAGCGTAATGAGGCGATAGCCCACCTCGAGGGCGAGCGTGTCGAGCGGCAGCACGTCGTCCCAGTTCGCCTCCTGCGCCTCGGCAGCCGGCGGCGGGGCCGCGGCCGGCACCTCCGGTGCGGCGGCGCGCAGCGCGATGAGGCGCGCGAGCGCGTAGCAGCCGGCGGCGAGCAGCAGAAACGCGACATGCGGCATGCCGGGAATCACGCCGAGCAGGCCGAGCACTCCGGCGGTAAGAGTCAGGGTTTGCGGCGTCGAGAAGACCTGGTCGAGCATCTGCTCGCCCAGGTCGCCGCCGTCGCCGACACGGCTCACCACCAGGCCCGCGGCGGTGGAAATGACGAGCGCCGGAATCTGCGCCACCAGGCCGTCGCCGATGGCGAGCAGCACGTAGTTGTTGACCGCCGTGGCAAGCGGCAGATTGTGCTGGAGCACGCCGATCGCGAGGCCGCCGACGATGTTCACCACCAAGATCAGGATCCCGGCTACCGCGTCGCCGCGCACGAACTTGCTCGCGCCGTCCATCGCGCCGTAGAACTCGGCCTCCTGCGCGACTTCGGCGCGGCGGCGCCGCGCATCGACCTCGCCGATCAGTCCGGCGTTCAGATCGGCGTCGATCGCCATCTGCTTGCCGGGCATCGCATCGAGGGTGAAGCGTGCGCTCACCTCGGCGATACGGCCCGCGCCCTTGGTGATGACGACGAAGTTGATCACCACCAGGATCAGGAATACCACCAGCCCGACGGCGAAATTGCCGCCGACCAGGAAATGGCCGAAGGCCTCGATCACCTTGCCCGCCGAATCGGGCCCGGTGTGCCCGTTGATGAGCACCACGCGCGACGAGGCCACGTTGAGCGACAGTCGCAGCAGCGTGCTGAGCAGCAGCACCGTCGGGAACGAGGCGAATTCGAGCGGCTTCTTGGTCTGCACCGCGGTGAGCAGCACCAGCATCGCGATCGCGATGTTGAACGTGAACAACAGGTCGAGCAGCACCGGAGGCAACGGCAGCACCATCATGCCGAGGATCATCACCACCAGGCCGGGAACGGCGAGGCTGCGCGGGTTCAGATTGAGCGTCATGCCGTTCATCGCGCGGTGCCGGCGTCAAAGTCGAGTTCCGCGGGGACCGGCAGTTCGCGCGGCTCGGCCGGCACGCGGCCACCGGCAACGCGCTGACGCTTGACCTGGAATACCCAGGCGAGCACCAGCGCCACCGCGTCGTACAGGCTGCGCGGAATTTCCTCGCCGATTTCCACGTGACGATACAGCGCACGCGCGAGCGGCGGCGCCTCCAGTCTCGGCACCTCGTGTCGCGCGGCGATCTCGCGGATCCGCGCGGCGATCTCGCCCGCACCCTTCGCGAGCACCGTCGGCGCGCGATGCGTGCCCTCCCGGTAGGCGAGCGCCACCGCGTAATGCGTCGGGTTGGTGACCACCACGTCGGCCTTGGGCACCTCGGACATCATGCGACGGCGAGCGATCTCGCGCTGCTGGCTGCGGATGCGCGCGCGCAAATGCGGGTCGCCCTCGGTCTCGCGCGTTTCCTCGCGAAGTTCCTGCATCGACATGCGAAGTTGCGACCGGTAGCGCCAGATCTGCAGAGGCACGTCGATCGCGGCGACCAGCGCCGCGGCGGCGAACAGCGCGCCGAGCAGGCCGAGCAGCAGTTCGCCGGTGGCGCCGAGCGCCGGGGCGAGCGCCACCGCGGCAAGCGTCGCCGCGGCATCGCGATGCGACCAGATGAACAACGCCGCCGCCGCGCCGAACAGCAGCGCCTTGCCGAGCGCCTTGGACAGTTCGGTCAACCCGTGCAGCGAAAAGATGCGTCCGAGCCCGGCGAGCGGGTCGATGCGCGAGAAGCGCGGCGCGAGCGCCTCGCCCGAGAGCACCCAGCCGCCCACCGCGAGCGGCGCGGCGATGCCGGCGAGAATCAAGGTCGCGAAGACCGGTGCCGCGACCATCAAGGCCTCCAGCGCCAGCGACGCGAAGCGCTCGCCGAGTGCCGCGGTATCGAACACCGTGCTCCGCTCGATGCGCAGGCCCGCGCCCAGCAATGCGCCCAGGCGCTGCACCAGCTCCGCTCCGCCCCAACCCAGCGCGGCGAGCGCCGCGAGCAGCGCGAAGGCCGTGCCGAGTTCCGCCGAACGCGGCACGCGCCCTTCGGCGCGTGCCTTCTCGAGGCGACGCGGACTAGCCGGTAAAGTCTTTTCCTGTGCCTGTTCTTCCGCCATGGCCTGCCTGCGCCCGATGCGCCGCAAAGACTCCGCGCGCCCCACGGCGCGCACGGGAAGAACTTTAGGGTGACGGGCCGACCGGCAGCGGTCCGAAAAGCGGGGGTTTTACGTGCTTGATTGCGGCGCGAAAGCGCAGCCTCGGAAACGGGCGCGCGCGCAAGTCCCGCGAACCTCCGCCCGGGTCAAGCGCACCGCCTCGTTCACCCTGCCCCGGTGGGCGATCAGAACTCCTTCCAGTGACCTTCACCGTTGCGCGACCGGTCGAGCGGTACGAGGCCCGCAAGCGCCGCGCCGGCACGGTTGGCCGCCGCCGCGCCGTGGCCCTCGGCACGCCTCGTGCTCGTTCCGACCCCGGACGCGGCGCCGCGCGCAGGCGGCACCGCGCGCGCGGCCGCGCGAACCCGCGACGGAACCGGATCTTGGCTCGCGTCCTCGAGTTTGAACCGCGCCACCAAGCCCACCAGTTCGTCGGACTGGCCCGCGAGTTCCTCGGTTGCGGCGGCGGACTGTTCGACGAGCGCCGCGTTCTGCTGCACCACCTGGTCCATCTGCGCCATCGCGCGGTTCACCTGCTCGATTCCCTGCAGCTGTTCCTGGCTCGCCGCCGCAATCTCCGAGATCACGTCGGTCACACGCCGTGCCGAGACGACCAATTCGTCGATCGTGGTACCGGTGACCTGGACGAGCTGGCTGCCGTTGGTCACCTTGTCGTTGGAGTTCTGGATCAGGTCCTTGATCTCCTTCGCCGCCCCGGCGCTGCGCTGCGCAAGCGCACGCACCTCGGATGCGACCACCGCGAAACCACGGCCCTGCTCGCCGGCCCTGGCGGCTTCGACCGCGGCGTTGAGCGCGAGAATATTGGTCTGGAACGCGATGCTGTCGATCACCGCGATGATGTCGCCGATCTTCTGCGAGGCATCCGAAATATCGCGCATCGTTGCGACGACTTCGTCCATCGCCCGACCGCCGCGCATGGCCACTTCGGACGAGCTGGACGCGAGCTGATTGGCCTGACTCGCGCTCTCGGCGTTCTGCTTCACCGTCGTGGTGAGTTCCTCCATCGAGGACGCGGTTTGCTCGAGCGTGGACGCCTGCTCCTCGGTCCTGCTCGACAGATCCGCGTTACCCGAGGCGATCTGCCTGGAAGCCGACCCGATGCCATTGGCGGACTGCCGGATCCCGGCGACCGCCTCGGCGAGATCGTCGCGCATCTTCTTCATCGCCGCGAGCACGCTCTCGGAGTCGCCGCTGCGCGTGCTGACCTGCACGCTCAAATCTCCGCCCGCGATCTTCGCCGCGATTCGCGCCGCGTAGGAAGGCTCGCCGCCCAACTGGCGCGTGATCGAGATCGTGATCCAGAAAGCGGCGGCGAGCGCCGCGAGAATCGCCGCCGCCGACAGAGTCGCGAGCAAGGTCCGGCCCGCCGCGTATAACTCCGCCGCGGTCTTCGCCTGCTTCCCGCCGTGCGCGATCTCGTGCTCGCGCAGCTTGGCGAGCGCCGCGGCGTATTTCAACTGCGTCGGGCCCGCATGATCGAGCATCACCGCCTTCGCCGCTTCCATCTGACCGGTCGAGGCGAGTTTCAGGAACTCGTCCTCCCAGGGCAGGTACTCGCTGCGCGCATCGCTGACGAACTTCACCGCGGCCACCGCCTCCGCGGTGTCCGCATCCCCGGCGAAGTATTCAAGAAACTTCGCGCGCGCCTTCTTCTCGGCGCGAATCCCGTCCAATTCGTCCCGTACCCGGCCCTCCGGCAGCAGGAAGACGTTGCGCATATGACGCGCGCTTTGCAGCACCGCCACCTCCCATTTCCCGACCATTTCGATCTGCTTCATCTGCACGCCGCCAAGGTCGGCCACCTGCGCGTTCAGCGCTTCCATTCGCGTGCCGCCGACCACCGCGACCAGCAGCATCAAAGCAATGGTCAGGCCAAAACCGAATACCAGCCGCGTCGCCACTTTTGCATTCGCGAACATTGCCTGTCTCCGGTCAGAATCCCAGACTCGCCAGCAAATCATCCACCTGCGACTGATTGGTGACGCTGTCGCCGGCCGCCTGCGCATTGATCACCGGTCCGGCGAGCACCGACGTGTCGCCCGCCTTGGCGCGCTGCTCCGGCGGCGAGGCATCGAGCAGCAGTTTCACCAGCTGTTCCTCGAGGGTCTGCGCCAGATTGGCGACGCGCTGGATCACCTGGCCGGTGAGGTCGTGGAAATCCTGGGCGAGCATGATCTCGGTAAGCTGCGAATTGGTGCGCTGTGCGTCATCGGCGACACGGACGAGGAATTCCCGCGTGCCGCCGATCGCCGCGCGCTGCGCCGGCGGCAGTGCCTCGGCGTCGAGCGCGCCCCAGCGTTCGCCGAGCGCGCGCGCCGCGTTTTCCAGGTCGTTCTGGATGTCGCGCCCGGTCTCGGCGGCCGTCAGCACGCGCTCGGCGGCGCGCCCGGTCAGGTCGGCGATGTAGGTCAGCCGCGCGCGCGCATCGGGCAGTGTGCTGACAGCCTCGCCGACGGCACGGTCGTAGCCGAGCTCGCGCAGCGCGTCGTGCAGGTTACGGGTAAGCAGTCCAATGCGCACGAATACGTCGTGCGAAGACATGCCGCTGTCGGCGGTGGCGAGAGGCGCGTCGGCGACCTGGGGTGCGTTCATGATGCCTCCGCCCTAACTCATCTTCTCGATGATCTTGGACACCTTCTCCTCGAGGGTGGCCTTGGTGAACGGCTTCACGATGTAGCCGCTCGCGCCGCCCTGCGCGGCGTTGATGATGTCGTCCTTCTTCGCCTCGGCGGTCACCATCAGCACCGGCAGCGATTTCAACTGTTCGTCGCCGCGGATCGACTTGAGCAGCTCGAAGCCGTTCATGTTGGGCATGTTGATGTCGCTCACGACGAAGTTGAAGCCCCCGCTCTTCAGCATCTGCAGCGCCGAGGCGCCGTCCTCGGCCTCGTCGGCGTTTGCATAGCCGATCTCCTTGAGCAGGTTGCGCACGATGCGCCGCATCGTGGCGAAATCATCGACGATCAGGAATTTCATATCGGTGGCAGCCATGGTCTAGTCCTTTACTTTGTCAACAACAGCATCCGGTCCGGGAACTTCGCTCGCGGGCGCCGCCTCGGCGTCCGGTACCGCCACGCCGAGCGCCGCGCCGGCCTCTTCGGCCGACTCGACCTCGACGGCGCCCGCGCCGCGCGAAATCGCCTCTTCGGCACGGGTATTGAGCACCACGATGCTGATGCGGCGATTGGCGGGGTTGAGCGGGTTGTTACTGTCAAACGGCACCGACGAAGCGAGACCGACCACGCGCACGATCTTCTTCTCGTCCATCCCGGCGGCCACCAGTTCGCGCCGCGACGCATTGGCGCGATCGGCGGAGAGTTCCCAGTTGCTGTAACCCTTCTCGCCCATCGCGTACTGCGCCGCGTCGGTGTGGCCGGCGAGCGAGATCCTGCTCTCGACGTCGTTCAGCAGCACGCCGATCTCGCGCAGGATCACGCGCGTGTAGTCCTTCAACGCGGCGCGCCCGAGGTCGAACATCGGGCGATTCTGCTCATCGACGATCTGGATGCGCAGCCCCTCGCTGGTGATCTCGACACGGATCTGTTCACGAAACGCGCGCAGGCTGTCCTTCTGTTCGATCGCCGCGGCGAGCCTGCGGCGCAGCACTTCGAGCCGCTCGGCGTCGCGCCGCGCGATCTCCGCGCGCGCGGCCTGCAGATTGATCGAACGCTTGTCGTACTTGTCGTTGCCGCGCTTGACCTGCCCGGTGGTGCGGGTAAGGTCGGTGCCGCCGCCCTTGATCACCGAGGAGCTGTCGCCGCTTCCCGAGCCGCCGGCGAGCGCGACCTTGAGCGGAGTCTTGAAATATTCGGCGATGCCGTGCAGGTCGCCTTTCGCGGTCGATCCGAGCAGCCACATGAGAAGGAAGAAGGCCATCATCGCGGTAACGAAATCCGCATAGGCGATCTTCCACGCGCCGCCGTGGTGGCTGTGGCCGCCGCCCTTCTTTACACGGCGTATGACGATGGTCGGTTTGGCGCTCTTGTCCATGCCGGAGGCCTCAACGCGCCTGCGCCTTGGTCTGCTTCATGTGGATCTCGAGTTCGCTGAAGCTCGGGCGCTCGGTGGAGTACAGCACCTTGCGGCCGAACTCGACCGCGACCGTCGGCGCGTAACCGTTGAGGCTCGCGAGCAGCGTCACCTTGACGCATTCGAGCTGCTTGGTGGCCTCGTTGACTTTCTGTTCGAGCACCCCGGCGAGCGGCCCGACGAATCCGTAGGCAAGCAAAATCCCGAGGAAGGTGCCGACCAGCGCGTGCGCGATCAGCAGCCCGAGTTCTGCCGGCGGCAGGCCGACCGAAGCCATCGTGTGCACCACGCCCATCACCGCGGCGACGATGCCGAAGGCCGGCAGGCCGTCGCCGACCTTCTGCACCACACCCACCGGCGCATGCGCTTCCTGGTGATGGGTTTCGATCTCGTTGTCCATCAGATTCTCGATTTCCATCGGATTGAGGTTGCCGCTCACCATCAGACGCAGGTAGTCGGTGATGAACTCGACCAGGTGGTGATCGGCGAGGATCTTCGGATGCTGCGAGAAAATCGGACTTTCCTGGGGCGACTCGACGTCGCGCTCGATCGACATCATGCCTTCCTTGCGCACCTTGGAAAGAAGCGAGAACAGCAGCGCCATCAGCGCCAGGTAGCTCGCCTTGGAATGCTTGGATCCCGAGAGCACGCCCGGCAGCGCCTTGAGCGTCGCCTTGAGCACCTTGGCGGAATTGCCGGTGATGAAGGCGCCG
>JAOUFA010000179.1 GCA_029858545.1 Betaproteobacteria bacterium | reverse complement strand
CCCGGCAGCGCATCGCGCAGCGTCAAGCTGGGCGGCAACCAGAAGGTGCGGCAGTATTTCCAGCCGACCGCCGCGCAACCGCTGCGCACGGCCGTGCTCAGCTTCGTCGGCAATACCTCGGGCGAGGATATCGGCGACGCGACGAAGAAGATCGAAGGCGCATTTGCAGAGGAACTCTTCAAGTCCAAGGCGTTCAAGCAGGTGCCCGCGGCCACCGCGCTCAATCTTCTCAAACAGGCGAAACTCAGCATCGACAAGCTGAAGACCTCGGGCTGGCGCGGCAGCGTACTTGCCGACGAGGTCGACGTGGTGGTGTTCGGCAGCGTGAGCCGTTCGGAGGGGGATTCCTTTGTTGCCGAGGTCGGGTTCTACCAGAACGACGGTGCGCTGGCTCTCACGCAAGCGGTGCCGGTAGGCAGTTCCGGCAGCTGGCGCGTGGGCCGCGCGACCAGCGAGATCGTCAGCAACATCATGACGCTCTACCCCTTTTCCGGGACCGTGCTCGGCAGCGGCGACGAGGGATATAAGGTCAATCTGTCGGGGAGTCTGTTCCCCCTCGACAGCGATGACCAGTTTTCGGCACAGTCGGTAAAGCGAGATGGCGAGGGCCTCGTGGTCGGATACACCGAACTCGGAATCCTGAAGATGCAGCGTACGCGTGACGACCACTCTATGCTGCAGGAGAAGAGCGTGCGCGCGAAACCGGTCGTGGGTGACCGCGTGGTGCGTATCGATGCGCAGATGCGTGATGCAAAGGGCAGCGAGCGTAGCGTTATCGCGGTGCGCAGCGCCGATGGTGCACCGCTTCGCGGCGCCAATGTGTATATCGATCAGCGTTGGGCCGGTTCGACAGATCGTAAGGGAGAGTTGAGCGCGGCGCTGCGACCTGGGAGCGAGTACAAACTCCTCATCTACCGGCACGGCTACGAGCAGATGACCAAACCGATCGAGCCCGCAAAGGGCGGCGAGCGCTTTGAATTCGCGCTGCGCTCCTATAGTTCAAGCTTCACCGTGGAGAGCGAGCCGTCCGGCGCCGCAGTGTCGATTGACGACGGCAAGGTCGGTAGCACTCCGATCACCAAGGGCATTGCCGTCACGCGCGGCTTTCATACCGTGAAAGTCGATGCCGGCGGCGACTATCGCGCCTGGGAGGAGGTGCTCGAGTTCAGCCAGAAGGAGGAGGCGCGCACTGGTGCGAACCGCATTGTGCTCTATAAGGATTTCCTGCGTCAGGCCGAACGAGCCGAGGCGGCGCGCAACGTCGACGAGGCGATTAAGCTCTATGCCGCGGCGCCCAAGGGTCACCCGGACTATAGCGAGATCCATAGTCGCCTCGGCCAACTGTACTTCGACCAGAAGCAGGACTACGAGCGCGCAATCGCCGAGTTCGAGTCGGTGCAGGCCGTTCCGGAGGTGCGCGAACTGGTCTACAAGCAGTTTTCGGTTCTGTACACGAACCTCGGCAAGGCGTACTACGCCAAGGGAGAGAAGCTCTATCGGGGCAATCGTAACGAAGCCCTCCAATTGTTCGCCAAGGCGATCAAGGCACTCGATCGTGCGCGCGAGAACACGCGATTCTTTCCCAATGAGCGGCACGACGAGGCGGTACACGATACGTATTACTACCGGGCGATGGCCTACCACAACCTGTACGTCGCGACCAAGCGAGACGCGATCGCGCGCGAACTTGAACTTGCGTGGAACGAGTATTTCGATTTCTTCCCGGAGAAGCTGCGCGGCAAGCCCGAGTTCGAACGGTTGCGCGAAAGCGGCGAGAAACTCGCCCAGCAGATGAAGGAATAGTGAACGTGGCACTGGGCATCGCGGCGCTGCGTGCGGGCGGGATTCTGCTGCTCGCTTTCTCGGTATGCGCTTCGGTCGCAAGGGGCGCCGATGCGGAGCCGTCGATCGTGCCTGTTTTCGTGCGCCCGCTCTTTGCACATGCCGAATCGGGCCGCAACGATTCGAGTCCGCTGTGGTCGCCCGCGGGCGAGTTGATCGCTTTCGAGCGGGCGCAGGAGGCGCGGCGTGAAATCGTGATCGCGCGGCCGGACGGAACGGTACTTAAGACCGTGTACTACCGGGCGAATACCGACAAGGACGACCTCGGCCTGGGAAATCTCCTGCCAGGGCTGGGCGAGACGGTGAGCTACAACTCGGGACTCGCGTGGGCGTCCGCGGGCGATCGTTTCGTATTCATGAGTAACGCAGGCGAGGGCAACTACGATCTGTATCAGGGCTTGCTCGCCACCGATGCTACGCAAAGACTCACTGAAGATCCGCAGAAGGACGGCCAGCCGCACTGGTCACCGGCCGATGGCACGGTGCTGTTCGTTTCGGGTCGCGATGGCGGTGCTCAGTTGTTCCTGATTGATCCGGCAACGCGTCACACGAAGCGCATTTCGAGCGGCGAGAAGGCTCATCTCTACCCTCGCTGGTCACCTGACGGCAGGCGCATTGCGGTGATTTACGGTGCGAACGAGAATCACGACATCCTGCTGATCGAAAACCTCTCCGATCCCGCCGGTTCGCGTCGCCGGCTCACCACTTGGCGCTACGATGATCTGAGCCCGGCGTGGTCTCCGGATGGCAGGAAGATCGCCTTCTACACCAATCAGAATCCCGAGGACGACCCCAAGGTCTGGGCGCTCGTCGTGGTCGACGCTTCGGGCGATACACCGACCGAGGGGGAGGCGCTCGTCGCGCGCATCGTCGCGCGCAATGTGTTGCCCGACGTATCGATGGGGCCGGCGTGGCTGCCCGACAGCCGGCGCATCGCGTATGTACGCAATGATCACCATGATTACAGTCCGGTATTCCTCGTCGATGTCGAGACGCGCGAGAGCCGCCGTCTGGTGACCGGTACCAATATCAATCGCGAGTTGAGCTGTTCTTCTCAGGGCGTGCTCGCATTTCGTGCCCAGGTCGATCAATGGGACCGGATATTTCTCGCGAAAGTGGAATGGAAATGAGGTTGTTGTCACGCGCCCTTTGCTGTCTGTTCGCGGGTCTGCCCGTCTCGGTAGTCGCCGCCGGCGCCGACGACCTGAAGAAAGCGCAGCCGCTCATCGAAAAGCATTACTACGAATCTGCGGCCGTCCTGCTGCGTGCGGCCGATGCGGAGAAATCCGGTGGTGCGCCGGCTCTGCTGCTTGGGCGGGCCTATGCGCGCAACGCGGAGCTCTACCGTGCGTTGCGGCGCTCATCGCTTGCAATCGGTACCCGGTATCTGCAGAAACTCGCTGCTCAGGGCGGGCGGGCGCGTAGCCGCTACGCGACCTTGTATCTTGGCGAGTACCTGCTCGAGGACGGCAAGACCGAGGCCGGCGTCACGCAGCTGCGGAAGTTTCTCGCCCAGCGTGGTCTGTCCGTGCACGACAGCGAGATCGCACGGGTGCGCATTGCGGGCGCGAAAAAGGGCGCCGGAACGCCGCCGAAGAACGATCCGAGCCAGCTTGAAGCGATGGCAGTCTACGCGGCGGCGTTGAGTCAAATTCCGGAAAGACTGGTCGAGGCGCAGGTCCGCACCGACAAGTTGCTGGCCGAGGCGCGCAAGCGGGATCCCGTACCGCCGATGCGCCTCGTGACCTATGCGATCGCTGTCTATGCGCGTGCCGGTGCGATCGAGAAGGCCTTCGCGCTCATCGACGGTAGCGATCTGGGCCGTCCTTCGCGCATCGAGAACATCGGCAAGGAAAAGGTGCTGCGTTTCTACGATCCGGCATTGCTCGGTGCGCTCGCCGACCTGTACCAAACAGCCGCCGAGCGCGCGTTTGAGCGCGCCGGCAGCGACACGAGGCTCAAGCAGGTGGCGGCGTACTTTGTCGCCGAGAGCCGCTTCGTCGCTGGCGATGCGGCCGGTGCTGTTGCGCGGCTGGTGAAACTTGTCGATGCGGCCGATCTTCCCCTTGCCTATCGCCAGCGTGCGATGGTGCTGAAGGCCGCGCTCGATGCGCGAGCTGCCAGGAACTCGCGCGGGGCCACGCCAGTCGACGAACTGGCGGCGAAATTCTCCGAAGACCCCCTGCTTCTCGCCGAGGTGATCTTTGCCTGCACTCGCGCGGGCGGTCGCTGCGGCGACGCACCGGGCGTGGCTCGCCGGCTCGCCGCGACCGGGCAGGGCGATCGGTTTCGCGCGCTGCACTGGGCAGTCGGATTGAATTACATCGGGGCGAAGGAACTCGAACCCGCGTTGCTCGCACTCGAAACGGCGCGCGACAAGAGCAATAAGAACCGTATCGATACCAACGACCCACTGCTGCTCAATTCGCTCGCGGATCTCTATCTTGAAACGCGCAGTTTCTCCGAGAACCTTGAGATCTATTTCGAACTCGCGAAGGAATTTCCCGCTGTGCGCCAGTTGCAGGAAGCCGGCCAGGGTGTGTATTCGATGGAATACCGCAGTGCCGGCGATGTGAAGATCTTCTGACCCACCGCCAGTTGCAATATCCAATGAAGGAGAGGGCCATGCTGATGACCAATGGGACTACGCGGACGCTGCGCAATGCGGCGTTGGCGGTTGCGCTGATGGCTGCCGCCGCGCCGGCGGTGGCGCAGGGCGGCGCACTGAGTTACGGTGAATATGGCCGGCCGACCACGCTCGATCCGATTACCAGCAACGACATGATCGCGTTGCGGATTACTGAACTGGTTTTCAACGGTCTGGTCGGAATTGACCGTAAGCAGCAGATCGTGGCTGAACTTGCGGAAAGCTGGGACGCGGCGCCGGATGGAATGAGCTATACCTTCCGTCTGCGCAAGGACGTCGTCTGGCATGCGAAGAATGGTGAGGAACCCAAGCCCTTCAGCGCGGACGATGTGGTGTTCACCTACAACGTCATGATGCATCCCAAGACCGTCACGCCGCTCAAGGTGCGCTATGAGTTCGTGAGTGAGGTGAAGAAGCTCGACAGTCATACCGTGCGCTTCATGTTGAAACGCCCGATCCTCAATGCGTTGCCGAAATTCACGTTCAAGATCATCCCCGAATTCGGACCTGCCAACGCGTTTCTCGCGCGCAACGATCCCTTTGTGCAGCATCCGATCGGCACCGGACCGTACATGTACCGCGAGACGACCGCCAACGGAGAAATTGTGCTCGAAGCGAACCCGAAGTACTTCAAGGGAGCACCCAAGATCGCACGCTTCGTCGCCAAGCCCTTCGCCGACCAGAACGTCATGAACCAGGCGCTGATGTACAACAATATCGACATGACGGTGCTGGTCAACCCGCGCAACGTGCCGGAGATTCAGGGCGACCGTCGCCTGCGTCTGCAGCCGTACAATGCGCTGTCGTATTCGTTCTTCGGCTACAACCTGCGCAATCCGCTGCTTGCCGATGCGCGCGTTCGCAAGGCGTTTACGATTGCGATCAACCGCAACGAGATGTTGAAGTCGTTCTTTAATGGGCAGGGGACGGTCATATCGGGGCCCTTCGCGCCGGGTTCGTGGGCCTATAACCTCGACGTGAAGCCGCTCGCCTACAACCCCACGGAAGCGAAGAAGTTGCTCGCCGACGCCGGTTTCGTGAAGGGTGCCGACGGTGTGCTCGCGCGCGACGGCAAGAAGCTCGTACTGACCCTCAAGGTACCGATCGCGCAGGAGAGCGAGGCGGTCAAGCGCGTGGTGCTTGCGTTCAAGAACTACCTGCAGCAGGTCGGCGCGCAAATCAACGTCGAATTCAGCGAATGGCAGGCCTGGAAGGAGGCGGTGTTCATGGCGCACCAATTCGACATCGTATTCGCGTCCTGGGTGTTCGACGACTCGGCGGATATCTCGTCGCTGTTCCATTCTGGTGAGATTGGCGCCTGGCACAACAACTTCGGCGGGTACTCGAACCCCGAGGTCGACAGCCTGCTGGTCGAGTCGAAGCTAACCCTCGACCACGAGAAGCGGCGAACCATCTACCGCAAGTTGCATGCCATGCTCGCCGAGGAGAATCCCTATACATTCCTCTGGACGCTGACCAACTACTCCGCGTATCACCGCAAGCTGCGCGGGGTGGAAATTCATCCGTACAAGTTTTTCTCGTACGCCGACACCTGGTCGATCGGGAGCGGCGGCGAGTCCTCGGCGCCGCAGGGAACAGCCAAGGGAAAATAGAACAAGTCTTGGCGCGCGGACCGCGGCGGTACGATGATTCCCGGGAGATCGAAGATCGCCGCGCTGGCTGCCGTCGCTCGCGTGCTGGCGCGGGAACTTGCGGCCACCGCGGCGCTGCTGGTCGGCGTGAGCCTCACGGTGTTCGCGATCCTGGCGCTCGCGCCGGGCGATCCGGTGGCGGCGCTGTTGGGCGGAAATTTGCCCGCGGGCGCCGAGCGCGATGCGGTGTACGAGGCGCTCAATATCCCGAAAACCTGGTATGGACAGTACCTCTCCTGGGTCGGCAATCTGTTGCATGGCGACTTCGGCAATTCGCTGCGCACCGGACAGCCGGTCGCGCAGGAAATCGTCGCCAGCGGTCTGCGCACCTTGTTTCTCACCGTCGGCGCATTGTTCGTGACGCTCGCGGTGGCGGTGCCGATCGCGGTGCATGGCGCGCTGCGTCCAGACAGCCGACGGGTGGCCGTGCTGACCATGGCGGTGTACGTCGTCTCGGCGTTGCCGGTATTCTGGCTCGGCTATATCGTGATCTTCGTTTTCTCCAGGCAGTTCGGCATCTTTCCGATCCTGTCTGCGAGCGGCGGCGAAGGGCAGATGGTCTGGTTGTACGCACTGTTGCCGCTGCTGTTGCTGGGACTGGCGAGTGGCACGCTAAGTGAGGCGGTGCGCCATCTTCGGGAGGAAGTCGCGCGTGTGCTGAACGAGGAGTACGTGCGCACCGCGCGCGCCAAGGGTGCCTCGGTTTGGCGTCACGCCTACAAGGAAGCGCTGGTGCTGCCGGTGGCGGAAATCGTCGCCTCGAAGATGCCTTTCGTCCTTGGCGGGGCGATCATCGTCGAGCAGGTATTCAATTGGCCGGGACTGGGGAGGCTCGCCTGGCAGGCCGCGCAGGATCGCGATTTCCCGGTGATCATGGGAATCGCGATGGCGGCGGCGCTGGTGGTGCGGCTGGCAAGCTTCGCGCATCGTGCGGTCTATGTCGCGGTCAACCCGCGTGCTTCGCACGAGTAGTCTCCCATGACCACCCGTTACTCCCAGGCGCAGGAGCGTGTCAGCGAGTATTCGCAGCTGTCGGCGTGGTCGACGGCGCGGCGCGCCGATCGCTGGCGCGTGCTCTACGGTGCGGCCGTCGCGGTGCTGGTGCTCGTCTCGTATGCATTGGGCGCGTTGCACTGGCTGCCGCGCGACCCCGAGGCGATGGATTTGCAGGCGATGCTGCTGGGTCCGATCGAACAGGGGTATCTGCTCGGTACCG
>JAOUFA010000178.1 GCA_029858545.1 Betaproteobacteria bacterium | reverse complement strand
CCTCGCGCACCTGCTCGAACGCAAGCTGGTGAAGCCGCCGCTCTTCGTGCAGACCATTTTCGGCATCCTCGGCGGCATCGGCGTGGAGCAGGACAACCTGGTTTTCATGCGGCGCACCGCGGACCGGCTGTTCGGCGGCGACTACGTCTGGTCGGTGCTGGGCGCCGGACGCCACCAGTTCCCGCTCACCACGCTTGCCGCGACCATGGGCGGCAACGTCCGGGTCGGCCTGGAGGACAACCTGTTCATCGGCAGGGGCCAGTTGGCGAAGGACAACGCCGAGCTGGTGGAGAAGATGGTGCGCCTGCTCGACGAGATGTCGCTCGCGCCGGCAAGCCCCGACGAGGCGCGCCAGCTCCTGCACCTGAAGGGCCGGCAGGCGGTCGGTTTCTAGCACCGGCCCGGGATCAGCGAAGTCGGGCAAGAATTCGGCGATTGCAACAGCAGGAACGCGATGCCGCAGGCGACCGGTCCATCCATCCTTCTCGACGAGAACACTTTGCGCACGCTCGCCCCCCGCGGCGTGTTACGGACCTTTCCCAGGGGCGTGATCGTCGTCAGCGAAGGTGATGTCACCGATTCGCTGTACGTCGTGCTCTCCGGACGCGTCAAAGCGTTCGTCGCCGAGGAGGACGGCAGGGAGGTGGTGCTTGCGCTCATCGGCGCGGGAGACTATTTCGGCGAGCTGGTGCTCGATGGCGGACCGCGCAGTGCGTCGGTCATGACCCTCGAGCCCTGCCGTTTCTTCGTCATCCCGCACGCCGACGTCGAGGGGTTAGTCGCGCAAAATCCCGAATTCGCGCGCGACCTGATCTACAAGCTGATCGGCAAGGTGCGCAGCCTCACCAACAGGGTTTTCGACCTGGCGCTGAAGGACGTCTACGGCCGCTTCGTCCGGTTCATCGATGAGAACGCGATCGAGCAGGACGGCGATCGCATCGTGCCCGAACGCCTGACTCAGAGCGACATCGCCGCGCGCATCGGCGGATCGCGCGAAATGGTCAGCCGCATCGTCAAGAACCTGACCGCCGGCGGGTATATTTCGATCGACGCCAAGCACATCACGGTGCACAAGAAGCTTCCCGCGGACTGGTAGTTCGGCGCGGGCGTATCGTCGCCGCCCGAATCCGCCACCACCGTCCGGGCGAACGCGCGCCGGCGCGTTCGCGGAGGAGTATCCTGCTCGCGTCTGACACCGGGGGGGGGATCGGCGTGAACGGGGACGCGCGGGAATACTGGGCCTTCATCAGCTATAGCCATCGGGATTCCCGCGTGGCGGCCGCCTTGCAGCGCGCGCTCGAAACCTACCGCCTGCCCCACCGGCTGGTTGGTACGACCACTGCGATCGGCGAAGTCCCTGCCTTCGTCAAGCCGGTATTCCGCGACCGCGACGAAATGGAGGCTGGCGCCGATCTCAAGGCCACCGTGCGCGAGGCCTTGGCGCAAAGCCGCTGGCTGATCGTCGTATGCTCGCCCGAGGCCGCGCGCTCGCCCTGGGTGAACCGCGAGATCGTCGAGTTCAAGCAGCTGCACGGCGAAGCGCGCGTACTCGCCTGCATTGCCGCGGGCGAGCCCTTCGCCAGTCGCATGCCCGGCCGCGAGGCCGAGGAATGTTTTCCCGAGGCGCTGCGCTACGCGTTTACGCCGCAAGGCCTGTCGCGGGGCACCGAACTGGAACCCGTCGCCGCCGACCTGCGACCGCAAGGCGACGGCAAGCACCTGGCGATGCTCAAGCTCGTCGCCGGCATGGTGGGCGTGGGGGTCGACGCGCTTGCGCGCCGCGACGCACAGCGCCGCGCGCGCCGCCTGGCCGCGATCACCGCCACATCGCTTGCCGGCATGGCCGTGATGGCCGTGCTTACCGTCATGGCCGTGCAATCCCGCAACGACGCGCAAAGCCAGCGCGCCCAGGCCGAGGATCTGATCGAGTTCATGCTCGGCGACCTGCGCAGAAAGCTCGACCCCGTGGGCCGGCTCGATGTGCTCGACTCGGTGGGCGAGAAGGCGCTCGGCTACTACGCCAAACAGGATGCGGATCGGCTCGACGCCAATTCGCTCGGCCACCGCTCGCGCGCGATGCACCTGATCGGCGAGGCGCGCGAGCGGCGCGGCAAGCTCGACGAGGCGCTGGTCGCATTTCGCAGCGCCGCCGACACCACGGCACAGTTGCTCGCGCGCTCACCCGGCGACGGCCAGCGCATCTTCGATCATGCGCAAAGCGTTTACTGGGTCGGATACATCGCCTGGCGACGCGGCGAAGCGCAGTCGGCCGAGGAAGCCTTTCTCAAGTATCGCGACTTGGCGCAGCAATTGATACGAATCGATGCCAGTAATATCGACTGGCAGCTCGAGACCGTCTGGGCAAACCATAATCTCGGCGTGGTTCAGTTGGACCGCGGCAGCTGGGTCGAGGCACTCCGCTCGTTCACGGAAGCAAAGAGCGTGCGGTCGCGCCTGGTCCGTACCAGACCGGCACTGGCCTTCGAGCTGGCCGACTCTCACGGCTGGATCGCCAAGACGCACGAGGCCGCAGGAGATTACCAGGGTGCCGTCGACGCACAGGGGGACCGACTTGAAACGCTGCGCTCGATGACCGATTCCGCAAAGGATAGACGGATACAGCAGCAGATCGGAAATGCCAACTACGAACTGGGACGGCTTCAGTTGCATCTGGGTAGCCCCCGCACCGCCAAACCCCACGCGCAAGCCGCGCTGGGGCAGGCGGAGGCGCTGGTTTCATCGGACCCGGCCAACCTATTCTGGTTGGCCGATTTTTGCATCGCCAGACTGAGTCTGGCCGAGATCCAATTCGCGCTCGGTGAACGCGAACTTGCGCGTGCCGGCGTGCAGGATGCCATGGCCCTGCTGGCCCGTCTGATCTCAAGCGACTCGTCGGTGATGAACTGGCAGACCAAGTACGGACGCGGACTCGCGCTGAAGGCGCGATTGGCGCTGTCCGAGGGCCGTGCGTTACCCATCGCCGAAATCGAGTCCTTCCTCGCGACAGTCGGCGCCCTGGAATCCCGGGGCAAGCAGCTGACCGCGGACCAGGCCAGTATCGTCGCCGATGCCACACTGGCGCTGGGCGATCTGCTGGGTCGCGCTTCGCAACGCAAGGCAGCGGGCCGGCACTGGCGCTCAGCCATCGATCGATTGCTGCCTCTTGCGAATCGGGAGAACTTTCCGGCGCTGACGCTGCTGGCGCGCGCGCAGCTGCGCCTGGGGCGACTCGCCGAGGCGCGCGCAACGGCCGCGCGCGTTGAACGTTCGAATTATCGGCACCCCGCTTATGCCGATCTTGTCAACGAATTGAGTCGAGGAACGGGGCCTCGATCAGTTCAATTGCGCAGCAGGGAGAAACCAGATGTCGACAACAGTGCGAGCTATTCAAATTACGGTAACTGAATCGCCCTCCAATACATTCCAGATAGACATTTCCGAGGATCCGATCGACCTGAGAGGGGTACAGGGTGCGATAAGAATTCAGTGGACGCTCGCCGGCGATGCGTCCTGGCATTTCGCGACGGGGGCGGCCGGCAAAGGAAACGGGATTGCGATTCCCGATGCGGTCCCCGCCATCTTCAAGGACGATGGAATGGTACCGAACAACAAGGGTTACGCCTGGACCCGGCTCAAGGCCGATGACCGGAAGTACAAATATTCGATTGGCGTCACCAATGACAAGACGACGTTGATCCTGGATCCGGGCATCATCAACGAGAACTAGCAGCATTGAGCGACATCGCCTCGGAAATCCGCGCAGCGCTTCATGCCGGGCTGAATGCCGAAGCGCTGGACCTGGCGCGTAACGCAACGCCCGGCCGCCCGGCCGCGGCCGAGATCCAGTACCTCGGCGCGCTCGCGTGCGCCCGCATGGGCGCGATCGACGAGGCGGGAAAGCGGCTTGCACACATCGATCGCGGAGCGCTGGGTAACAGTCCGCTGGCCGCTGAAGTGTGGAGCCTGGCGGGAAGAATCGCGAAGGATCGCTACGCCGCCGCAAGCGACAGGGCGGCGGCGCGCGATTTCGCCCGCACCGCAATCGACTGCTATCAGCGCGCCTTCGGGATCAGCGGCGCCGCCTATCCCGCGGTCAATGCCGCCACGCTGGCGATGCTCTGCGGTGATCGGGCGCTCTCGCACGAGCTCGCGCGTCAGGTGCTGCGCGCGCCGGATGCGGCCGGAGACCACTGGCGCCACGCCGCCGCCGGCGAAGCCTGCCTGCTGCTCGATGACCTCGACGGAGCGCGCAGGCACTACGCCGCGGCTCATCGGCTGGCGGGCAACAGCTTCGGCGATATCGGCGCGATGCGCCGGCAGCTGCTGCTGATCGGATCGGACGCCGCGCTCACCCTGCTCGACGCGGTTCCCGCACCCCGGGTAATCGCCTTCTCCGGGCACATGATCGACCGCCCGGATCGGACGGCCGCGCGATTTCCCGCCGCACTCGAGGAGAAAGTCGCCGCCGCGCTGCGCGCCGAGCTTGCCCGTCTCGGTCCTTCGATCGGCTATGCGCAGGCGGCCTGCGGCGCCGATATTCTGTTTCTCGAGGCGATGCACGATGCGGGCATGCCGACGCAGATCGTGCTGCCCTGCGCGGAGGCCGACTTCGTCGAGACCAGCGTGGGTTTCGCGGGGGCCGGGTGGCGCTCCCGCTTCGAGGACGTACTGGGCCGCGCAACGCGCGTCGTGCTCGCGACCGAAGAGGCGTTCCTCGGCGACCGGGTGCTGTTCGAGCACGCGGCGAACCTGATCCGGGGGATGGCCTTGCTGCGCGCGCGCGAGCTTTCCACGCAACCCATGCTGCTGACGGTACGCGACCGCGGCACCACGGAGCTCGTCGGCGGCACCGCGGCGATCGCGCAGGCCTGGACGAGTCGGGGCGGCCGGGTCGCTGACATCGATCTGGCCGCGCTACGCGGAAACGACGGCGCAGCTTTCGATTCAGGCAGCCGGCATGCTCGGGTCGCCCGTACCGCGCAATCTTCGACGCCGCGAAGTCTGAAGAGCCTGTTGTTCGCCGACATCAGCGGTTTTACCCGAATGCCCGAACAGCACACGCCCGGGTTCGTGGGTATGTTCCTGCGCACCTGCAGACAGGTGCTCGATGCGCTCGCTCATCCGCCGGTCGATGCCAACACGCGCGGCGATGCACTGTTCATCGTGTTTGATCGGCCGGGCCACGCCGCGGAATTCGCGGTGCTTCTGTTGCGGGCATTGAACGGCATCAACTGGCCGGCTTTCGGCCTTGCCCCCGATACCGGTGTTCGAATCGGCCTGCACACGGGTCCGGTCTACGGCGTTTTCGATCCGGTAATGTCGAAGACGACCTTCTACGGAGCGCACGTCAATCGCGCGGCACGCCTGGAGCCGATCGTGCAGGCCGGCCACATATTCGCCACCGAAGCCTTTGCCGCATCGCTTGTTGCCGAGGGCGATGAGCGCTTCCACTGCGACTATATCGGCACGATGCCGCTCGCCAAGCAATTCGGCGACGCACGCCTGTACCGGCTTCGCCCCTGAACCATCCGCCGGCAAGCGCCGGCCCGCGTCGCGCATTCCTGCGCGGGGAACGGGTTCGCAGCATTCACGCCGACTGTGCATTTGACACAGAATTTCTGCGTCTCACGCCGGCGAAAAAGCGCCAGCCAATCTCTATATTGGACCCACCGCGCGGGCGATTCGCCCCGGCGCCGAACGAACCCAATGGAGGCTGGCATGGACCCGCAGACGACAAGCAGCGTGCTTTCCGACCTGATCGCCCTGCTGTGCGGTGCCCTGGCCATTTATGGTGGCTGGCGTCTGTGGAGCGAAGCGGTACGGAGCGACGACGGCGACCGGCTACCCGGCCCGCTCTCTTCGCTACCCCTCCGCGGCGCTGCTACCGACCCCGCCGCACCGACCGTCGCGCAACGCTATACGTACGATCAGACCCTGCGCGAGACCGCGTTGCCGTAATTGCAGCAAACGGCGTGGGGCGCATAGATCCTCCCTCCTCCCACGTTTCCATGCCGTCATTCCTCCCGGATGCGGCGGCCCGCATTGCGCTGGGGCACGTCGTATCCGGGAATTTTCTGCCAGCCTTGCGCCTCCAGTGCCGGTATCCCGATGCGGGTTGCCGTGACCACTCCCCGCTCGTCGACGTCCCCGTTCACTTTCCGATCTTCAGCGCGACGAGAAAACGCGACACCATGTTGTATGCCGCCACGGTGGCGACCAGGTCGACGAGACCGCGATCGTCGAATTGCCCGCGCAGGCGCTCGAACAGCGCGTCGGGCACGTGTACTTCGCGCGTCATCGCATCGGTGAGCTCCAGCGCCAGTTGCTCCTTGAGTTCGAATGCATCCCCCAGGCGATCGTCCTTCAGCGCGTCGATCTTCTGCGCCGACACGCCGGCGCGCCCGGCGTGCGGCAGGTGAGCATCGAACTCGAAGGATGCATGATTCAACACCGCGACACGCAGAATCACCAGTTCGCGCAATCCGGCCGGCAGCGAACTGCGGTTGCGCACCGCGGTAAGCATCTTCTCCCAGCCTTCGGCGATCGGTGCGCTATTGAGCAGCACCTGGTAGAGCAGCGAAACGCGTCCGCGTTCGGCGCGGATCGCGCGTTCGATCCCGGCGAGTTCCGGCCTGCTGCCCGGCTCGACGGGCGCAACACGCGTGCTCATTTGACCTGGATCCTCCTGTCGCCCAATCACCCGCCCCGCTTCTTCCGCGATCGCGGTTTCCCGGGCGTGCCGATTCGGTCCGCACACGATTATGCGCCCGCGCGCGGATTGCCGCGGGTTCGCCGGCGGGGCACGCGCCGCAGCCACGCTATAGTCGCATCTTCGCGACCCCCCGGGCAATCAAGACAAGCGAATCGTGCCGGCAATCGGCATTGCGCGCGTCGCATTGCCCAACGACATCAACACGGAGATCCAAACTTGTCATCGACGAAGAAGCCGCTCGCGACCGATCCGGTCATCGACGCCCACCACCACATCTGGCGTCTTGC
Source organism: Betaproteobacteria bacterium (assembly GCA_029858545.1). Taxonomy (GTDB): domain Bacteria; phylum Pseudomonadota; class Gammaproteobacteria; order Burkholderiales; family SG8-39; genus JAOUFA01. The sequence continues at coordinate 425 of JAOUFA010000178.1, read as the reverse complement.
CCATACGCCCTGGCTGCACGGCCCGGCGGTGCCGCGTATTTTCGGCGACTACGAACCTCTGCGACGCGACTATCCGGTCGAGGAATACCTCGAAGAGGCCGCGGCCGCGGGCGTCGTCAAGTCGGTCTACGTCCAGGTCAATGTGGCGCCCGGCGCGGAGGTCGAGGAAGTTGCATGGGTCCAGTCGGTCGCGGACCGTCATGGGTTTCCGCACGGCATCGTCGGCTATGCCGATCTGGCGGCGGCGAATCTGGCCGATACGCTCGATCGCCAGCTTGCTTACGTCAATCTGCGCGGTATCCGCCAGCAATTGCACTGGCACGAATCCGAACGCTATCGCTTCGCGCGGCGCCCGGACCTCACCAACGATGCGGCATGGCGCGCGGGATTGAAGCAACTCGCCAGGCGCGGACTCGTGTTCGAGT
>JAOUFA010000177.1 GCA_029858545.1 Betaproteobacteria bacterium | reverse complement strand
TGGGAGAGCGCATGACGATAGATCCCTGTGAGCTTGCCCCGCCGTATGTGCGCGCGATCGCGCCGTACCAGCCGGGCAAGCCGATTGCGGAACTCGCGCGCGAGATGAATCTCGACGAGGCGTCGATCGTCAAACTCGCGTCGAACGAAAACCCGCGCGGCATCGGCCCGCGCACGCGGGCCGCGATCGAGGCGGCGATCGCCGACGTCGCGCGCTATCCGGACGGCAATGGTTTCGCGCTGAAGTCGGCGCTGGCGGGGCGCTACGGCGTGGACATGTCGACGATCGTGCTCGGCAACGGCTCGAACGACGTGCTCGAGCTGGTCGCGCTCGCGTTTCTCGCGCCGGGACGCTCGGCGGTGTTCTCGCAGCACGCCTTCGCGGTGTATGCGCTCGCCACCCAGGCGCGCGGCGCGCGCCTGGTGCAGGTGCCGGCGAAGGACTATGCGCACGACCTCGATGCGATGGCGCGCGCGATCGCCGACGACACCCACGTGGTGTGGATCGCCAATCCGAACAATCCGACCGGCACGCTCGCCGCGACCGATCGGCTGGAGGCATTCCTGCGCCGGGTTCCGGAGCGCGTGATCGTGGTCATCGACGAGGCCTACAACGAGTACATCCCGGCGGCCGAGCGCAGCGATACCGTGAAGTGGCTGAAGCGTCACCCGAATCTGATTGTGGTGCGCACCTTCTCCAAGGCCTACGGCCTGGCGGGCCTGCGCGTGGGTTTCGGCTTCGCGCAGCCTTCGGTCGCCGACGTGCTCAATCGCGTGCGCCAGCCGTTCAACGTCAACAGCCTCGCGCTCGCCGCGGCAGGCGCCGCGCTCGATGACATGGAGTTCGTCGCGAAGAGCTTCGCCGAGAACCTGCTTGGCATGCGCCAGCTGGAGGAGGGCGCGCGCGAGCTCGGTTTCGACTACATCCCTTCGCGCGGAAATTTCATCTGCCTGCACGTCGGCAAGGCGGCCGAGGTGTACAAGCGCTTGTTGCGGCGCGGCGTGATCGTGCGTCCGGTGGCGGGCTACGAATTGCCCGAGCACCTGCGCGTCACGGTCGGCACGCCCGAGGAGAATGCGAAGTTTCTCGCGGCGCTCGCCGCCAGCATGCGTGACTGATCCGGTCCGTTTCGAACGCGTCGCGGTGATCGGCGTCGGCCTGATCGGCGCCTCGTTTGCGCTCGCGCTGAAGGCCGCGGGCGGCTGCGCCCACGTGGTGGGTGTGGGTCGCGATCCGCGAAATCTGCGCACCGCGCTCGAGAGCGGCGCGATCGATTCGTCCGCCGCCGACCCGGCGCAGGCGGCGCGCGGCGCGGACCTGGTGCTGGTCGCGACACCGGTGGCGCAGTTCCCGAAGGTGTTTGCCGCGCTCGCGCCGGCGCTGGGCGAGCGGACCCTGGTGACCGACGGCGGCAGCACCAAACGCGATGTGGTGGCCGCCGCGCGCGCGGCCCTCGGCGCGCACGGTGCGCGCTTCGTTCCCTCGCATCCGATCGCGGGCGCCGAGCAAAGCGGCGCGCGCGCGGCGCGCGCCGATCTGTATCGGGACAGGCGCGTGGTGCTCACGCCGCTTGCCGAGAACGACCCGGCCGACGTGGCGCGAATCGCCGCGGCCTGGCAGACCTGCGGGGCGCGCGTCTTCACGATGACCCCCGAGGAACACGACGCGGTATTCGCCGCGGTGAGTCACCTGCCGCATCTGCTCGCCTACGCGCTGGTCGATGAGCTGGCGCGGCGCGCGAACTCGGCGCAGTTGTTCGGTTACGCGGCGGGGGGGTTTCGCGATTTCACGCGCATCGCCTCCAGTCATCCGGAGATGTGGCGCGACATCAGCATCGCCAACCGCGATGCGCTGATCGCCGAGATCGACCGCTATGTCGTCAGGCTCGGCGAGTTGCGCGGCAACCTGGCGGCGGCCGACGCGGCGGGCCTGGAGACGACGTTCAACGCGGCGCGCGCGGCGCGTGAGCGCTGGTTAAAGGGCGAGTTCGACAACTGAGACCGCGATGGCCGGGGTGGCGATGAAATGGCTCGAACTCAAGCCGGTGCGGCGCGCGGCCGGAACTCTGCGTCTGCCGGGATCGAAGAGCATCTCCAACCGGCTGTTGCTGCTGGCCGCGCTCGCCCGGGGGGCGACGCGGCTGCGCGGTCTGCTCGACTCGGACGATACGCGCGTGATGCTCGAGGCGATCGAGCGGCTCGGCGTGCGCTGCACGCGCGAGGACGGGGCGCTGCGCATCGACGGTGCGGGCGGAGCGTTTCCGGGCAAGCGCGCGGAACTCTTTCTCGGCAACGCCGGAACCGCTTTTCGCCCGCTCACCGCGGCGCTTGCGCTGTGTGGCGGCGAGTATCGGCTGAAGGGCGTCGCGCGCATGCACGAGCGGCCGATCGGCGACCTGGTCGATGCGCTGAACGCGATCGGCGCGCGCATCGACTGTCTGGACAGGCGCGGTTTCCCGCCGCTCGCCATCCATCCGGGCGGACCGCTGCGGCTCGATCGCGCGGTGCGCGTGCGCGGTGATGTCTCGTCGCAGTTCCTCACCGCGCTGCTGATGGCCTTGCCGCTCGCCGATCGCGAGGCGAGCGTCGAGGTCGACGGCGAGCTGATCTCGCGGCCCTATGTCGAGATCACGATCAACCTGATGCGCCGCTTCGGCGTCGCGGTCGAGCGCGACGGCTGGCGCGCGTTTCGGTTGTCGCGCGGCGCTTACGCGAGCCCCGGCGAAGTCTTCGTCGAAGGCGACGCCTCGTCGGCCTCGTATTTTCTGGCCGCCGGAGCACTCGCCGGCGGGCCGGTGCGCGTCGAGGGGGTGGGGCGCGGTAGCATCCAGGGCGATGTGCGCTTCGCCGAGGTGCTCGAGCGCATGGGCGCGCGCGTTTCGATGGGCGATGACTGGATCGAGGCGCGCGCCGGCGACGGCCGGCTGCGCGCGATCGACATGGACATGAACCACATTCCCGATGCGGCGATGACCGCGGCGGTGCTCGCGCTGTTCGCCGATGGCCCGAGCACGATCCGCAACATCGCGAGCTGGCGGGTGAAGGAAACCGACCGCATCGCGGCGATGGCGACCGAACTGCGCAAGCTCGGCGCCCGCGTCGACGAAGGCGCGGATTTTCTGCGCATCGCCCCGCCCGCCATGCCGACCCCGGGCGCCGCGATCGACACCTACGACGATCACCGCATGGCGATGTGCTTTGCGCTGGTCGCGCTGGGCGGGGTGCCGGTGCGCCTCCACGATCCGGATTGCGTGGCCAAGACCTTCCCCGAGTACTTCAGCGTGCTCGCGGGCCTTTGCGAGCCGGAGCGATGACGGTGCCGGTGATTGCGATCGACGGCCCCTCGGCCTCGGGCAAGGGGACCGTCGCCTGCCGGGTGGCCGAGGCGCTCGGCTTTCACTACCTGGAAAGCGGCGCGCTGTACCGGCTGGTTGCGCTGGTCTCGCTGCGCGAGGGCATCGCCCTCACCGAGGCGGCGCGGGTCGCAGAGATCGCGCGCCGGCTCGATGCGAGTTTCCGCGACGGCCAGGTCTTCCTGGCAGGCCAGAATGTGAGCGAACACTTACGAAGTGAGGAGTGCGGCAAAAGGGCTTCGGAGGTTGCTGCGGTTCCTGAACTGCGCGAGGCACTGCTTGCGCGGCAAAGGGCGTTCCGGCAGCCCCCGGGTTTGGTGGCCGACGGGCGCGACATGGCAAGCGTGGTGTTTCCCGATGCGGGGCTCAAAGTATTCCTCACCGCGAGTGTCGCGGCGCGTGCCCAGCGACGCTATAAACAGTTGATAGCAAAAGGAATCAGTGCTAATCTGCGCACCCTTTCTCGGGACCTTGAGGATCGGGATGCGCGTGATGCGGGACGCTCGGTTGCCCCGCTCGCGATCGCGCCCGGCGCCCGGCTACTGGACTCCACGCCGCTGACGGTGGATGAGGTGGTCGGACAGATCCTCGACTGGTACCGGGAATCCGCGCCGCGCGCGAAGGATTGATTCCAGAGGAACAATTCTTGACGAGCGGTGCTGATCCGGGGAAGTTCCCGGGTCTCCAGGCGGGTCGGGTGGCGGACGGGCGGGGCGGAGAACCCCGTGCGACGGCACCCTACCTTCTTACAACTTAACCCGCGGCGTCCCGTGTGGATCCGCGGCCTTGCCTACAGGTGGTCTCTCCCCCATGTCCAGTGTCGCTCCCTCCGTGTCCAGTTCCCCCCTGAAAGAATCCTTCGCCGCCTTGTTCGAGGAAAGCCTCAGCAAGAAGGAAATGCGTATCGGCGAAGTGATCACCGCAGAAGTGGTCAATATCGATCAGAATTTCGTGGTGGTCAACGCGGGGCTCAAGTCCGAAAGCATCATCCCGCTCGAAGAATTCCGTAACGACGCCGGCGAGCTCGAAGTCAAGCTCGGCGATTTCGTGTCCGTGTCGATCGAAGCACTCGAGGACGGCTTCGGCGCGACGCGCCTGTCGCGCGACAAGGCGAAGCGCCTCGCCGCCTGGCTCGATCTCGAAAAGGCGCTCGAATCGGGCGAGAAGATCGAGGGCGTCATCACCGGCAAGGTGAAGGGCGGCCTCACCGTCATGGCGCGCGGCATCCGCGCGTTCCTGCCCGGCTCGCTGGTCGATCTGCGTCCGGTCAAGGACACCACGCCCTACGAGGGCAAGACGATGGAGTTCAAGGTCATCAAGCTCGACCGCAAACGCAACAACGTGGTCGTCTCGCGTCGCGCGGTGCTCGAGGAGACCGCCGGCGCCGAGCGCCAGAACCTGCTTTCCTCGCTGCAGGAAGGCGCCACCGTGAAGGGCATCGTCAAGAACATCACCGACTACGGCGCGTTCGTCGACCTGGGGGGCATCGACGGATTGCTGCACATCACCGATCTCGCCTGGCGGCGCGTCAAGCATCCGACCGAAGTGCTCGCGGTCGGCGACGAGGTCACCGCGAAAGTGCTCAAGTTCGACGCCGAGAAGAATCGCGTCTCGCTCGGCCTGAAGCAGCTCGGCGAGGATCCCTGGGTCGGCATCTCGCGCCGCTACCCGCAGGGTACGCGCCTGTTCGGCAAGGTCACCAATCTCACCGACTACGGCGCCTTCGTCGAGGTCGAGTCGGGCATCGAGGGCCTGGTGCACGTCTCGGAAATGGACTGGACCAACAAGAACGTCCACCCCTCGAAGGTGGTGCAGGTCGGCGACGAGGTCGAAGTCATGATCCTCGAGGTCGACGAGGATCGGCGCCGGATCTCTCTCGGCATGAAGCAGTGCATGCCCAATCCGTGGGACGATTTCGGTCGCGAATTCAAGAAGGGCGACCGGGTCAAGGGGCAGATCAAGTCGATCACCGATTTCGGCGTGTTTGTCGGCCTGTCCGGCGGCATCGACGGGCTGGTGCATCTCTCGGATCTGTCGTGGAGCGAAGGCGGCGAGGATTCCGTCAAGCGCTTCAAGAAGGGCGATGAAGTCGAGGCGGTGGTGCTCGCGATCGACGTCGAGCGCGAACGCATTTCGCTCGGCGTCAAGCAGCTCGACGGCGATCCGTTCACCAACTTCATCGCCGCGCACGACAAGAACAGCATCGTCAGCGGCACGGTGAAGTCGATCGACGCCAAGGGCGCGGTGATCCTGCTGTCGGTCGACGTCGAGGGTTATCTGCGCGCTTCCGAGTTCTCGCGCGACCGCGTGGAGGATCTGCGCAGCCATCTCAAGGAGGGCGACGAGGTGCAGGCGATGATCATCAACGTCGATCGCAAGAACCGTTCGCTCAACCTGTCGGTCAAGGCGAAGGACATGGCCGATGAGTCCGACTCGATGAAGCATGTCCGCACCGAGCAGGCGGCGAGCGCCGCCGGAAGCACCAACCTCGGCGCGTTGTTGCGCGCCAAGCTCGATACGTCGCGCAATCCGGACCAGCAATAACCGGAGCACGTCGCGGGGAAAGCTCGGCCCAAGGGGACGGTATGACCAAGTCCGAACTGATTGCTCGGCTCGCCGAGCGCTATCCGCAGCTCGTGGCGAAGGACGCCGAGTATGCGGTGAAGATGGTGCTCGATGCGATGACGCATGCGCTGCTGCAGGGTCAGCGCATCGAGATCCGCGGCTTCGGCAGTTTCGGCCTGAACTACCGTCCGCCGCGCCTCGGGCGCAATCCCAAGTCGGGCGAGAAGGTGCGCGTTCCCGAAAAGTACGTGCCGCATTTCAAAGCGGGCAAGGAACTGCGCGAGCGCGTCGATGCCGAGCAACCCGAGGCCGGGCTGGCTCGTCCGGCGCAGGACTAATGCGGGGCCCGCGCTCCGTGAGCCGCTAGGAGCCGGCGTATGCGCTTCGTCACCTGGTCGATCCGGCTGCTGCTGTTCGTGCTGTTGCTCGTATTCGCCGCGAAGAACACCGAAACCGCGACACTGCGATTCATTTTCGATGTTGCCGTGAGTGCGCCGTTGGTCGTGTGGCTGTTTGCGTTCTTCGTCGCGGGCGCGCTGATCGGCGTGTTGGCCTCGTTGGGTGTGGTGTTCCGGCAAAGGCGCGAGATCGCGCGCCTCAAGCGCGAGGCGCGACGCCAGGGCATCGCCCTGGAGAGCGCCGCTCAGGCCGAAACCGGGCAATTGTCGCCGCCCATCGTGGACGCGTAGGCGCGGCGCCGGGCCAGGGACTCGCGGCATGGATTTCGAATACTGGTGGCTGCTCGGCTTCCCGATCTTCTTCGTGTTGGGGTGGGTCGCGGCGCGCATTGATATCAAGCACCTGCTCTCCGAATCGCGCGCGCTGCCGCGCTCGTACTTCAAGGGCCTCAATTTCCTTCTCAACGAGCAGCCCGACAAGGCGGTCGAATCGCTGCTCGAAGTCGTGAAGATCGATCCGGAAACGGTCGAGCTGCACTTCGCGCTGGGCAGCCTGTTCCGCAGGCGCGGCGAATACGAGCGCGCGATCCGCATGCACCAGAATCTGCTCGACCGCACCGACCTCGCACCCGAGCAACGCGAGGCGGCACTGTTCGATCTCGGCCTGGACTATCTCAAGGCGGGCATTCTCGATCGCGCCGAGGACGCGTTCAAGCGTCTGGCGGGAGGCACGCACGCCGCCGAGGCGCATCGTTTCCTGCTCGACATCTACGAGCAGGAAAAGGAATGGTCGAAGGCGCGCGACATGGCAAGGCAGCTCGCCGTCGATACGGGAGAGTCGCGCGGCAAGGAGATCGCGCACTACCAGTGCGAACTCGCGGCGAGCGAGTCGACCCATTCCAGGGTCGACGCCGCGCGCCGCAGCCTCGACGCCGCACTGCAGGTGCATCGCAAATGCGTGCGCGCGAGCATCCAACTCGGCGATCTGGAGCGCGTCGCCGGCCACCTCGATGCGGCGATCGAGTACTGGAAGCGCATCGAGGAGCAAAACCCCGCCTATCTGGCGCTCGTCGCGCAGCGCCTGCTGGAAGCTTACCGCGATGCCGGCCGGCTCGACGAGGGAA
>JAOUFA010000176.1 GCA_029858545.1 Betaproteobacteria bacterium | reverse complement strand
CCCAAAAAGACGGCCGCCCCCACGCTGCCGGGAATGCCGAGCGCGATGGTGCAGACCAGATCGCCCGGCATGCAGGCATTGGTGGAGGTCTCGGAGGCAAGCACGCCCTCCGGGTTGCCCTCGCCGAAAGTCTCCGGATTCTTCGACGCCCGCTTCGCGTCCGCCCAGGCCAGAAGACCCGCGGAACTCTGCCCGACCGCTGGCAGCACGCCGATGAACAATCCGATCAGCGAGGAGCGGACGATGGTAACGGGATGCCGGAAGTAGGTCGCCACCCCCTCCCAGAAGCCGCCGGAAAGTCTGGCGAGATGCGAAATCGGCGCGGCGCTCTCGGCGAGCACGAGGGCTTGCGTCACGGCGAACAGTCCGACCAGGGCTTGGATGAGCGGAACACCGTCTTCCAGCGGCGCCCAGCCGGCGGTATAGCGCAGACTTCCGCTAATGACATCGAAGCCGACGGTCGAGAGCAACAGGCCCAGACCGGCGGCGATCAGCCCCTTGATAGTCGCGCCCTGCACCACCGCGGCGATGATCGATAGCGCAAGGAGCGCCGTAAGGAAATATTCGGCCGGGCCGAATCGCAAGGCGAAGTCGGCAAGCAGCGGCGCGGCAAAGATAAGGCACATCATGCCGATCGTGCCTCCGACCATCGCCGCCGCCGCGCTCAAGCCCAGCGCGACGCCGCCTTTGCCGTTGCGGCACATGGGGTGGCCGTCCAGGATCGTCGCCGCGTTGGAAGCATCGCCCGGCGTGTTCATCAATATGGCGGTGAGCGAACCACCATAATTGCTGCACTTGTAAAGCGATCCCATGAAGATCAGCGCCGTGAGGGGATGCCATTTCATCACGAGCGGCAAGGCGAGTGCCATGCCGGCTGACGGCCCCAGTCCCGGCAGTACGCCAACGATGACGCCATAGATCGAGCCGCCTGCCAGGGCGGCAAGATTCTCCCATTGAAAAACGAGCGCGAGCGCTTGAGTAATCACGTCCATGATTTCATCTTCTCTTTAGTCTCTTTCCGCCGGACGGCCAAGCTACGTGAGGAGGCCCTCCAGCAGTGGAACCCCCATGACCACTCCGAATACAAGATAGACCACGATCGTCATGGCAACGCCGATGATCATGCCCCTTGCCAGCTTCTGCCGGCTGCCGAAGAACAGCGCAAAGCCCGAGAACAGACACAATGCGCTGAAAAGAAACCCGCCCAGCAGGCCAACGCCGGTGGACACCAGGATGATCGCCCAGGCCTGGTAATACCGCTTCCTGCGCGCCCGTCTGGCATCGGCGTCCAGAACCGTCAGTTCGGTATCGTCGACGCCGGCGATCTCGCGCCGCCCCGTGCCCTTGCGGGCAAAACCCATCACCAGCGCGATCGCCGTCATGGCGAGGCTGGCGACCGCCAGAAGCTGCGGAAACTGCCTCGATTCCTGCGGCAGCGGCATCGCCGCCACATAAAAAGCGCCGAAGATAAAGAGCAGCGCGAATTCGCACCATACTTCGGTCAGTCTGAATTTGTCTTGCATACCCGTCCTCCCAGGGCGCGCAGTATACAAGCCGCAGACGCGGCAAGGCATCTGCGGCGACGGTCGGTTCGCATCGAGCCGATGTCTTCCGCGCGTGCCCTCCGAACCGGGCAGCGCGCAGGAATTTCCTGCGAATTGTGAACCAGCGTCGATTCCGGAACGACAGTCTTGCCGCTTGTTGCATAATCCGCCTTGCATGGACCAAGCTGCGGATTCGCGTGCTGGTCGCCGGTCCACGCGCAGGCATCGGTCTTTTGGGGGGATGCCAGAGGTGATCTGCACCGGATTTCGCGGGTGGCGGAATAAATCGACAACCGGCATGGAGACAGCAAGATGACACGCACTTTCAATCCGCTGTGGACCGCCTGGGCGCTGTGTCTTGCCGTGCTGGCGGCCGCGCCCCTGCAGGTCCAGGCGCAAGTGAAGTGGCGCCATGGGATCGTGCAGGCGAAAGCCGATGCAGGTTTCTTCTACATGGCGAGCGAGAAGGGTTTCTTCAAAGCGCGCGGACTCGATGTCGAATTCGTGAACCTTCGCGGCAATAACGACGTGACCCGCGCGCTGCTTGCCGGGGAACTGGACTCGGGCGAGCCGAGCCCGAGCAGCCCGCTCGCCGCCATCGCGAACGGCGCCAATATCCGTTTCATCGGCTCGTCGATGCCCGGACTACCCTTCGCGCTTTTTGCGCGCAAGGACATCAAGAACTGGCAGGGGCTCAAAGGGACGACCTTCGCGATTTCGGCGCCCGGTTCGATCACCGACGTGCTCGCCCGTGCCATGCTCAAGCGCCAAGGTGTGGACCCGGATTCGATCAAGATCGCCAACGCCGGCGGAAGCGCCGGCCGTATCCGCGCGCTGGCGAGCGGCAAGGTCGACGCGACCGCGGCTTCCTCGGAATTCATCCCCGCCGCCGAAAAGCTGGGGATCCGGATCATGGGACTTTCCGCTGACATCGTTCCCGAATATCCGCGTTTCGTGGTCGTTGCCAAGGTCGACACGCTCAAGGGCCGACGCGAGGACGTCATCAACTTCCTCGCCGGGTACATGGAAGGCCTGGACTACGCGCTAAAGCATCGCGAAGAAACGCTCAAGCTCTCCGCCAGGATCAACGACAAACCGGTCAGCGCTCCGGAATTCGGCTATATCTATGACGAGGCGAAGCTCAAGGGGTATGTATCGGTGACCTCCGAGATTCCGCGCGACAAAATCGAATGGTTGCAGAGCGAGATGCTGCGGCTGGGCGATCTCAAGAAGAAAATCGATCTGGACCAGTACATCGACGAATCGTTCCGGACAGAAGCGTTGCAGCGGGCAAAGATTTCCTCCGGCCGCTAGTCGATGGCAGCCGGTATGGACCGCCGCCCGGTCAAGGTCAGGGCGCGTGATCTGGCGAAGGAATTCCGGGTCCAGGTGGCGGGCCGCCATCGGGCGGTGCGCGCGCTCGACTCGGTCTCTTTCGACATCCGGGAGGGCGAATTCGTCGCATTCACCGGACGCAGCGGCTGCGGCAAGACAACGACGCTGCGAATCGTCATGGGGTTGGAGCAGGCGAGCAGCGGTTCGGTCGAAATCGACGGGCGCATCGTCGATCGCTGCGGCTACGATCGCGGTATGGTGTTCCAGCATGCCGAACTGCTGCCGTGGCGGACGGCGCTCGGCAATGTCGAGTTCGGCCTGGAGGTCAAGGGGGTACCGGCGCATGAGCGCAGAGCCATCGCCAGGCAGGCACTGGAACTCGTCGGACTGAAACAATCGATGGACCGGCGCCCCGACCAGCTCTCGGGCGGAATGAAGCAACGCGTGGGACTTGCCCGCGCGCTCGCCATCGATCCCGAAGTCCTGCTAATGGACGAGCCCTTCGGCGCTCTCGACGCACAGACCCGGGAATCCATGCAGTCCGAACTCATCAGCCTTCACGAAAAAACGCGCAAGACGGTCATTTTCGTCACCCACGACCTCGACGAAGCGGTGCTGCTCTCCGACCGGGTGTTCGTCTTCACGCCGCACGGGCGGATTCACGAGGTGGTCGATGTCGGCATCCGGCGGCCGCGCAGCGATATGGTGCAGATCCGGGGTGCCGACGAGTTCCAGGAAAAGCGCTATCACATCTGGAAGACGCTCAAGGCGATTGACGACCACAGCCGGGAAGCAGTTGCCTGACCGGCGGCTCAAGGCATGGAAACGAAACCAAACCACACGGCGTCGCGCCGGAACAACGCCGCTTTTCCGGTCAGGATACCCAACGCGATCATCTCGCTTGTGTCGATCGTGGTTGCGACCGGCGTGTGGGAGCTGTTCGGCCGCGGTGTGAACCCGATCTTTGCGTCCTACCCGTCGGCGATATTCGTGGCGGCCGCAAAGATGGCCGAAACCGGCATCATTTTCCGCGCTCTGTTCGAGAGTCTGCAGCCACTCGCCGTCGGCTATGTCCTCGCGATGCTGGCGGGGATCCCGCTGGGACTGCTCGTGGGACGCTATCGCTGGGCCGAATTCGGCATCGGCATCTACGTCACCGGCTTTTACGCGATGCCGCTGGTGGCATTGATTCCGCTGTTCGTTCTGTGGTTCGGCCTCGGATTCGGCGTCAAGGTCGCGATCATCCTCGTGCTCTCGATCTTTCCGATCACGATCAATACCTGGGCGGGCGTCAAGGCGGTCCCGAAGACGCTGATCGAGGTCGGCACGTCATTCGTCGCATCGAACGCGGCAATCATGTGGAAGATCATCGTGCCGGCGACCTTGCCCTACATCATGACCGGGATGCGGCTGGCCGTCGGGCGGGCGATCATCGCGATGGTCGTCGCCGAGTTCTTCACGGCGATCACCGGCCTGGGCGGCATCATTCTCAAGGCGGGCGACAATTTCGATACCGCACGCATGTTCGTCCCGGTGTTCGTCCTCATGGCCCTCGGCATCGGGCTGACGGCGCTGGTGAGCTGGCTCGAGAGCAAGGTCGCGCCTTGGCAGAAGGAGATCGCAGGCAGCGAGTAAGCGGCGCTGTGAAACCTGCCGCCGCACCGGCGACCGGGGATTGGCGCTGGTGTTACGATGATTGGATCACACAACGAGGGAGGAAGAACCATGGTGATGCCGCGTACGCTACTGACGCTAGCCCTCGCCGGCTGGCTCACCGCAGGGCAGCCTGCGCTCGCGCAGGAGGGCACGATCAAGATCATGCTCGGTTTTCCGGCGGGCGCGTCGAGCGACACGCTGACTCGCTTGCTCGCCGATCGCATGCGCGAATCGCTCGGCCAGCCGGTGATCGTGGAGAACAAGGTCGGAGCCGGCGGGCGCATCGCGGCCGAAGCGCTCAAGGGCGCGGCGCCCGACGGCAGGACGCTGCTGATGTCGCCGGTGGCGGCAATTTCGATCTTTCCGCACTCGTTCGGCAACCTGCGCTACGACCCGTTCACGGACTTCGCTCCGGTCGCCCACCTGTCGAATTTCCAGATCGGCCTGGGGGTATCGACCCAGTTGCCGGTGACGTCGCTGGCCGAGTATGTGGCGCTGGTCAAGAAGGATTCGAAGGCGGGTTTCTACGCCTCCGCCGCCGCGGGGAGCCTGCCGCACTTTTTCGGCGTCATGTTCGCCCGCGCCGCGGGGATCACGATGACGCATGTGCCGTACAAAGGCACCGCCAATGCGATGACGGCGCTTGCCGCGGGAGAAATCGCCGCGGCAACGACGCTCGTCGCCGATCTCAAGACGGTCGAAAAGTCGGGCAAGGCGCGCGTGCTCGCCGCTTCCGGCTCGAAACGCCCGGCCGCATTTCCCGATGTGCCGACGTTCAAGGAACTGGGCTACGACATCGAGGGCTATGGCTGGTACGGGCTGTGGGCGCCGGCGGCGACTCCCGCGCCGACCATCGCAAGGCTGGCCAAAGCGGCGGCGACCGCGATTCACTCGGCCGGCCTGCAGCAACGTCTCGAGATCATGGGGCTGGAGCCAACGGGATACGGCCCGGAAGAACTCGGTCGTATCCAGAAAGCGGACTATGAGAAGTGGGGTCCGATCATCAAGGCTTCGGGGTTCAAGCCCGGCCAGTAGGCGAAGAACCGCGCTCGGACGCCATGCCGACCAATTTTGTCTTCATCATGGCCGACGATCTCGGCTACGCCGATCTCGGCTGCTACGGCGGACGCGCGCCGGTCTCGCCGCGCATCGATGCGCTCGCGGCCCAGGGCCTGCGCTTCTCGCAGGGCTACTCGAATTCACCGGTCTGCTCGCCGACACGCTTCGGACTGATCACCGGGCGTTACCAGTACCGGCTGCGCGGTGCGGCCGAAGAACCGATGTCCGGCCGCGCTCGCGGCAACGCGATGCTGGGGCTGCCGCCGGCGCATCCGACCCTTGCCTCGCGTCTGCGCGAGGCAGGCTACCGCACCGCGCTCATCGGCAAGTGGCACCTCGGTTTTGCACCGCATTTCGGTCCGCTGAAGAGCGGCTATGACGAGCACTTCGGTCCGTATTCGGGTGGCGTCGACTACTTCACGCATACCGATCCCTCGGGACAGCACGACCTGTTCGAGAACGGCGAGGAAGTCTCGCGCGAAGGCTATCTCACCGACCTGCTGTCGAGGCGCGCCGCGGACTTCGTGCGCGAGCGCGCCACCGACCGCCAGCCGTTCCTGCTCAGCCTGCACTACACCGCGCCGCACTGGCCCTGGGAGACGCGCGCCGACGGCCGCCTCGCGCCCGAGCTCATCGGCAGGATCTACCACCTCGACGGCGGGTCGATCCGGACCTATCAGCGCATGATCCACCACATGGACGAAGGCATCGGTCAGGTCGTTGACGCGCTCGAAGCGGGCGGCCTTTCCGAAGACACGCTGATCGTGTTCACGAGCGACAACGGCGGCGAGCGCTTTTCCGACAACTGGCCGCTCATCGGCGGCAAGATGGATCTCACCGAGGGCGGCATCCGCGTGCCTTACGTCGCGCGCTGGCCGCGGGTGATTCCCGCCGGGGGCGTGACCGGGCAGTTCGCGATCACCATGGATTGGACGGCAACCTTCTTCGAGGCGGCGGGCGTCACGGCACATCCCGAGTACCCGCTCGACGGCATGTCGCTGCTGCCCGTACTGCGCGACCCGCGTGCGGTAGGCGAACGCGCGCTCTATTGGCGCATGAAACACCGCAATCAGCGCGCGTTGCGCGAAGGCCGCTGGAAATACCTGGCGATCGAGGACAACGAATATCTCTTCGACATCGAGACCGACGAACGCGAGCGCGCCAACCTCGCCCGACGCCATGCCGAGCGGCTCGCCGCAATGCGTGCGCGCTACGCGGTGTGGGACGCGCAGTTCGCGCCGGTACCCGCCGATGCCGGGGTCTCGCTCGTCTATACTGAAAAGGATATGCCGCACCCGTGACGCGACACCGGCACCCCGCAGTTGGCGCACCTCCCGGTGCTTGACCCGCTTTGCGCGTCCAGTGCATCATTGCCCTCGATCCCTGAACGGAGCACTGCATCGGCACACGGTTTCGCGCGCCGCGAACTGATCTTCCCGTCGTTTCATTTCAGCGAACCGATGGACTCTCCCAAGAAAGTCGGCCGAGTAAGCCGAACATGCAAGGACTGCCTGACGATATGAACTCGTCCACCCTGGACACCGCAAGCGTCGCCTCCCCCGGGAAGGAGCCCGGCAAGGGAGCCGCGCCACGCATCCGGATCTCCGGCGCCGGCAAGCAATACGGCGGGCACCGGATCTTTGCCGACGTCAGCGTCGAGATCGGCGAACGCGAGGTGCTCGCGATCGTCGGTCCCTCGGGATGTGGCAAGACCACGCTGCTACGCGCGATCGACGGTCTGATGCCGCTCTCGGCGGGAGACATCCGGATCGAAGGCGCGCCGGTGACCGGACCGCGCGAGGGCGTGGCGATGGTGTTCCAGCACTTCGGCCTGTTTCCCTGGAAGACCG
>JAOUFA010000175.1 GCA_029858545.1 Betaproteobacteria bacterium | reverse complement strand
CGCGCAGACGCGTGATTTCGCCGCGCGCGCGCTTCCAGCGCGCGTCCAGACTGCGCGGCAGGCTTGCCGCACCGAGCAGCTTCTCGATGCGCGCGTCGAAGCGCTCGGCGTCGGCGACGCGACCCTGTTCGATCGCCTGATCGAGCGCGAACAGGGCCTTCTGCACCGCGGCAAGGTCGATCTCGACCCTGGGCTTCGCCTGTTCGGCCACCGGCGCTGGCGCTGGACGCGTACGCTCCTGGTGCTCGGCCCACTTCGCATCGAGCAGCCTGCGTGCCGCGGCGTGCCGCGGTTTCGCTAGCGCCTCCCACGCGTGCGGTTCGCCCGCACCATCGAGCGCCGCAATGAAAGCCTCGCCCGCGGCGTACAGGTCCATGTCCGAGATCAATTCGGCAAGATGCGCCTCGATCGCCGCGAGCGCCGCGCGCATGGCGGCCGACGTCGCCACCCCCGTGGTCCAGTCGGGAAGCGCCGTCGCCGATTCACGCAGCGATGCCAGCCCCGCCTGCCAGGCGTCGAGGCGCTCGCCGAGCGGCCAGACATCGACCACGGTCTCGGCGGCGAGCGCATCGACACGTCCGGCGATCTGGTGCAGCTGGCGCAGCGCTTCGCTTTCGGCGCGCATGCGCAGAAACAACTGTTCGAGCCGCGCGCGGCACGGCGCCGCCTCGGGGACGTCGCCAAGCGACTGTAGCGCGCGCTCCATCTGGGTGAGGCGCGCCACCACGAGGGGCGCGGGTTCCCCGGCCAGTGCATCCAGCTGCCCGATCAGCTCCTCAGCGCGGGCCGCGTGCTGGACATGGTCGCTACGCGCGCGCAGGATGTCCGCGCAATGGCGGTGCACCCGCTTGTCGCGCTCGCGCGTGCCGGCGGCCACGCGCTCGAGCAGCGCATCGTCGTTGAGGTGCTGCGCGGCGGCGAACCGCGGTTCGGCGTAGCGCGCATCGAGCGCGACCTCGGCAAACGAGGCTTCGTCGTGCAGCCGCTCCATCCACTGCAAGGCAAGCGCCTTGTCGCCGGCATGACAAATTGCCGCGACGACCACGCGCGGCGAGTCCGCGTCGAGCAGATCGCCGCCCGCTTCCGCGATCGCATGGCCCAGTTCGCGCTCGCGCGCCTCGCGCTGCGCCTCGTCGATTCCGGCAAGCGATGCGCGCAGACGCGTCACCTGTTCGCGCAATGCCTTCGCGCGCGCCGCCGCCTCGCGCGGTGAAACCGCGCTCTCGGGGGAAGTCTTCGTGTTCGGGGTGAGGCCTGGTAGCCAGCTCATGGTTCGCCCAGCGCATCGAATGGAACGGGAATAGCGGATTCTAAGCGATAGTGGGCTCGGTGACCGGCCACCGTCCCGAACGTTTGTTGACAGATCCGCACCCCCTTAATCCGCGATAATTGCATCGTTCGCATTGGTTCCGGAACCGTCCATGTCCGCAACGCTGCCACCCTTTCACCTCGCCTTTCCCGTCACCAGTCTCGGCAAGGCGCGCGAGTTCTACGGCAAGCTGCTCGGCTGCCCCGAAGGCCGCTCGGCCGACGATTGGGTCGATTTCAATTTCTACGGCCACCAGATCGTCGCGCACCTCTCGCCCGAGGCGGGGCATCGCGGCACGACACGGGTCGACAGCCAAAACGTCCCGGTGCGCCACTTCGGCGCGGTGCTGCCGATGGCTGACTGGCAAGCGCTCGCCGAGAAGCTCAAAGGCGCAGGCGTCCAGTTCGTGATCGAGCCATATATCCGCTTCAAGGGCGAAGTCGGCGAGCAGGCGACGATGTTCCTGCTCGATCCCTGCGGCAACGCGCTCGAATTCAAGGCATTCGCGGATATCGGGCGACTGTTCGCGAAGTAGCGCGAAGCTTCGCGCTGCCCGCCTTGCGCCGTGGGCGGACCTAGCGGTATCGTTCGTAGCCGGCGAATCCGATCAGCAGACGTGCGATACCGTAGGCCATCCAGATGCGCAGTCGCTGCCACCACGGCCGGCGGCGCCATTGTTGGCGCGGCAGCACGCGCGCGCCCTCGTTCATCGCCCTTTCCAGGCTGTCGCGCAGCTCACGCGCGAATGCCGCGTCATTGACGAATACGTTCGCCTCGCGCGCGAGCAGCAGGCTGAATGGATCGATGTTCGACGAGCCGACGCTGGCACGGCGCCGGTCGAACACCGCGACCTTGGCGTGCAGCAGGGCGAGATGGTATTCGTGGATCTCGACCCCGGCGTCGAGCAGCGGCTCGTAGAGCGCGCGCGTCGCGTAATGCAGGATCGCATACTCGACGCGCCCCTGCAGCAGCAGCAGCACGCGCACGCCGCGTGCCGCGGCCGCGACGAGCGCGCGACGGATGCGCCGACCGGGAAAGAAGTACGCACACGCGATCACGATCTCGCTGCGTGCGCGTCCGATATGTCGCAGGTAGGCGTTTTCGATGTCGCGCCGATGGCGAAGGTTGTCGCGCACCACGAGCGCGGCGCGCTGCCCGTCGGCGCGCCCGGGCGCACCCCAGATCTCGCGCGGCACGCGCAATCTGCGCCCGCCGAAATCCGCCCACGCCACCAGCGACCAGAGCTTCGCCGCCTCCGCGCGCACCCTTGCGACGAGCGGGCCCTCGATCCGTACCGCGTAGTCGTAACGCGGCGGCGAGGGATCGGGCGTATCGTAGTCGTCGATCACGTTGATGCCGCCGACGAAGGCGACGCGAGCGT
This sequence comes from Betaproteobacteria bacterium, assembly GCA_029858545.1. Taxonomy (GTDB): domain Bacteria; phylum Pseudomonadota; class Gammaproteobacteria; order Burkholderiales; family SG8-39; genus JAOUFA01. The sequence goes on along the minus strand of JAOUFA010000175.1, from coordinate 4,775 downwards.
CGATGCTCGCGAGCTTGCGATGCATGCGGCGCAACCGGTTGCGCCGCGCGCGCCACCGACCGACTTCAGGACGGTAGACGAGCACGCGCGCGCCCGCCTCTTCGAGCATTGCCCGAAAACGCGGCGCGAACTCGCTCGCGCCGAACCCGTCGACCAGCAGGTGCACCGCCACGCCGCGCGCCGCGGCACGCGCAAGCGCGTCAGCGACCAGACTTCCGGTCTCGTCCGCCGCGAAGATATAGGTCTCGATGAAGATTTCGCCGCGCGCCGCATCGAACGCCTCGACAAGCGCGGGAAAATACTGCTCGCCGTTGGTGAGGAGCGTCAACCGGTTGCCGCCGAGGTAACGCATCGCAGCGGGTTTACGCCGACCTGAGTTCGGCGCTCACCGGAAGATGGTCCGACAGCCGCTTCCAGTGCGGATCGCGATGCACGCGTGCATCGACGATTCGCAGACCGCGCACATAGATCCGGTCAAGTCGCAGCAACGGCAGCCAGCTCGGAAAGGTGAGCGCGGAGCGTCCCCGGAGCGCGAGCGATACCTCGCTCATGCCGAGCCGTTTGCCGAGCATCTCGCTGGCGTACTGACGCCAATCGTTGAAGTCGCCCGCCACGATGACCGGCATGTCCTGCGCGACCAGGGCGTCGAGACGCGCGGCGATGGCCTCGAGCTGACGGCGCCGGCCACGCTCGTGCAGCGACAGGTGCACACACAGACAGTGCAGGTTGCGCTGCCAGCCCGGCAGCCGGATCACGCTGTGCAGCAAGCCGCGACGCTCGAAGCGGTGATCGGACACATTCTCCGTCTCGCTCGACACGAAGGGATAGCGTGAGAGGATCGCGTTGCCGTGGTGACCATGGTCATAAACCGCGTTCTTGCCATAGGCATGCAGCCAGCGCGCTTCGGCAAGAAATTCGTGCTGCGGGGCGCTTGGCCAATCCGCGAAGCGCGCGGCATGGCGTTCGTGGCGACCCTGAACCTCCTGCAGGAATACCAGGTCGGCGTCGATTCCGCGCAGTCCCTCGCGCAACTCGTGGATCACCATGCCGCGGCTGAAACGCGAAAATCCCTTGTGCATGTTGAGTGTGAGAACACGCAGCACTTCGCTCATCGCACGCGCTCCGCTTGCCGCCAGCGCAGCGGGAGTTCGCATCGTCGCGCGAGAAAATCGGCCTCCATCCGCGCTGTCCGCAAGACCCGCATCGCGATCACCGTATCACGCTCCCGGTTCCCAGCATGCGTATCGCATCGCGGTTCGACCAGGAAAAACAGCGCTCGGCGGCGGTGCGCCAATCGAGCCACGCGAAGGCGAGATGCTCCTGCGGGGCGAGTCTCACCGGTACGCGCTTCGCGAGTTCGATGCTGAAAACATATTCGGTATTATGCGTTGTACCGGGGGCGAAGCGATGGCGCCACTGGCCCATGATCTCGAAGCTGTTGATCACGTTCCAACGGATGAGACGGCCCGTACCGACATCGATCCCGGTCTCTTCCATCACCTCGCGCGAGGCGGTCTCCTCCAGCGGCTCGTCCGGGTAATCGATCGAGCCGGTCACCGACTGCCAGTAGCCGGGATGACTCGCGCGCTCAAGGAGCAGGATATCGAGCGCGGTGGTATGGATCACCACCAGCACCGACACCGGCAGCTTGAGGTTCACGCGGGAGCATCTCCCGGCAATGTCGGCAGGTCGAAATCGCCGTGCGGGTCTGCCAGCAGGACGAAAAACGGCAGTTCCTGCGCGGCCCAGAATTGCGCGCTTTCCGTCAGAACATCGAGCAGCGTCGCCCAATCCCCGGGGTTGTCGGCCAGCAATTCGTCCGCATCCTTGATCAGCAGCCGTGTCGCCGTCGACTCGCGCCAGGACAGATCGCAGAGGCAGTCCTGCAACGCGTCCCAGTTCGGATCGAACCAGTCGGGAAAGTCGAGCGCTGCGGCGATGCGGCGAATGACTTCTTCCTTCGCCATCGCGCCGGCAAGGCTCGCCGCCACCATGCCCGCGGGCGCTTCGGCCAGGACCCGATCGGCGCGCGCAATGCGATAGACCCCGGAGAGCGAGGCGTCGTGAAGGACCAGATCCAGAATGGGGCGCGAAGGTGTCATGCTCATTCAACGATGCGCCGGAAACTCCGATAGTGATCGTCGGTATAGTAGAGTTCGCCGTCGCGCCCCGCGATGATACGGCGAGCGCCGCGATTGCGGCTGCCCGGGGTCTTCACGGTGTACTCCCGATACCAGCCGCGCTGGTGCGCCGGCAGGCGCCGCTCGCGGTTGCCGAATACCGCGCCGTCCCTGGCATAGGGGAAGGGTCCATCCTGTCTGATGAGGGCCAGCGTGGCGCGCGCCTCGGCGGGCAGCGCGGCGAGTGGGATTTCTCCGCTCGCCGCGAACGCCGCTGCCGGCTGCGCGGCCAGCAGCGACGCCGCGAGCGCGAGAAGCAGCCGACGCAGCAACCGCATCACCCCGAGTCTCCGCCTACTGCCCGGCGCCGCGCAACCGGATGTGCAGTTCGCGCAATTGCCGCTCGGTCACCGGCGAGGGCGCGCCGATCAGCAGGTCCTGACCACGCTGCGTCTTCGGAAATGCGATCACATCGCGAATCGCCTCGGCACCGGCCATCATCGCCACCATCCGGTCGAGACCGAAGGCGATCCCGCCGTGGGGCGGCGCACCGTACTGCAGTGCGTCGAGCAGAAAGCCGAATTTTGCACGCTGATCCTCGGGAGAAATATTCAGCGCGCGGAACACCTGCTGCTGCACTTCCTGGCGATGAATCCGTACCGAACCACCGCCGATCTCCCAGCCATTGAGCACGACGTCATAGGCCTTGGCGTAGGCCTTGCCGGGATCGGAGTCGATGAACTGCTCATGGCCGTCCTTGGGACTGGTGAACGGATGGTGACGCGCCACCCACTGCTTCGATTCTTCGTTGAACTCGAACATCGGAAAATCGACTACCCACAACGGCCGCCAACCCTTGTCGACGAAGCCGCGCTCGTGGCCGATACGCTGGCGCAACGCGCCCATGTATTCGTTGGCCAGCACCGCCTTGTCGGCACCGAAGAAGATCAGGTCGCCGTTCTGAGCGGCACTGCGCTCGAGGATCACCGCAATTGCTCGCGCGTGCAGATTCTTCACGATCGGCGATTGCAGGCCTTCGCCCCCCTTCGCCGCGTCATTGACCTTGATCCAGGCAAGGCCCTTGGCGCCGAGGGTCTTGACGAACTCCGTATAGCCGTCGATCTCGCCACGTGTGAGCGTGCCACCGGCGGGGACGCGCAGACCGATGACGCGCCCGCCCGTCTGGTTCGCGGGGCCGGAGAACACCTTGAATTCGACATCGCGCATCGCGTCGGTCAGTTCGGTGAACTTGAGCGACACGCGCAGGTCGGGCTTGTCGAGCCCGTAGTCGCGTACCGCATCGTCGTAGCGCATCACCGGGAAGGGGTCGGGCAGCTCGACGCCGATCGTCTCGCGGAACATGTGGCGAACCAGCCTCTCCATCAGCGCGCGAATCTTCTCTTCGCTCAAAAACGAGGTTTCAATATCGATCTGGGTGAATTCGGGCTGACGGTCGGCGCGCAAATCCTCGTCGCGAAAACATTTGACGATCTGATAGTAGCGATCGAAACCCGCGATCATCAGCATCTGCTTGAAGAGCTGCGGGCTCTGCGGCAGCGCGTAGAACTGCCCGTCGTGCAAACGCGATGGCACGAGAAATTCGCGCGCACCTTCGGGGGTGGACTTGTAGAGGAAAGGCGTCTCGATGTCGATGAAACCGTTGTCGTCCAGGTAGCGGCGCGCCGCGCTCGCCGCACGGTGTCGCAGGCGGATGTTTTTCTGCATCGGTTCGCGGCGCAGATCGAGCACGCGGTTCTCCAGACGTACCGACTCGGAGAGATTGTCGTCATCGATCTGGAAAGGCGGCGTCAGGGAAGGGTTCAGCACCTCAACCTCCTGCGCGAGCAGCTCGATTTCGCCCGAACGCAGGTTGGGGTTGATGGTCCCCTCCGGCCGGCGGCGCACCCTGCCGGTCACGCGCAGCACAAATTCGCCGCGCACCCTGTCGGCGGTCTTGAAGGCCTCCACGCGATCCGGATCGCACACCACCTGCGCGAGCCCTTCGCGATCGCGAAGGTCGATGAAGATCACCCCGCCATGATCGCGGCGGCGGTGAGCCCAGCCGGCGATGGTCACGGTTTGGTCGATCAGCGCAGCAGAGAGCTCGCCGCAGTAATGGGTTCGCATGGTGCGGTTTCCGTCGGTCTGGATTGGCTCAGGCGTCGGCGCGGGGCTTGCCGTTCTTCGCCCCGGGCGCCACGACGCCCATCGAAATGATGTACTTCAACGCTTCATCGACGCTCATCTCGAGTTCGATGACGTCGGTGCTCGGCAGCATCACGAAATACCCGCCGGTCGGGTTGGGGGTGGTGGGCACGTACACGCTGACGTGCTCCCCGTTCAGGTGCCGGGCGACGTCACTTCCCGGCACGCCGGTCAGGAAAGCGATGGTCCATACTCCCTCGCGCGGCCACTGTACGAGCAGCGCCTTGCGGAATGCCTGCCCCCCCGATGCGAACAGCGTGTCCGAGACCTGCTTGACGCTAGAATAAATCGATCGGAAGAAGGGGATGCGCTGCAAGACGTCGTCCCACAGCTTCACCAGCCGCGCGCCGAAGAAATTCGCGCCAATCACCCCGGTGACCAGCACGATCACAAAGGTCAGAGCCACCCCCATTCCGGGGATATGCACCCCGAGCAAGTTCTCGGTGCGCC
>JAOUFA010000174.1 GCA_029858545.1 Betaproteobacteria bacterium | reverse complement strand
AGGCGGTCTTGCCGAAATGGGGGAGCCGGGTCCCCGGCGGGTGCTGGGTATCGAGGAGCGCCTGGCCGTCGACATGCGAGAGTACGACGATCAGCAGTTCGGGGTGCAGGGCCTTGAAACTCAGCAAACGCGCGTGCGCGCGCCGGAGCTCGATCAGGCCTTTGCCTTCGGCGCGCAGATCTTCCGCGAGTTGGCTCAGCGCGGTCTCATAGTGATGAAAATAGACATCGAGCGCCTTTTGCCCCATTTCGACGACCACCGCGTAGTCGCTCAGCATGTCGGCGTTTTCCTCGCGCCAGCTCTGCCAGGTGAACAGGGCCGCGTACACGGCCAGCAGCACCGCCATCAGGACCGCGCCACGCCGCGCGCTACGGCGGCTCGCGCGCCAGCGCTGAAGATCAGCCTTCATCTCTACACTCTTGTCGGGTGAATCTATTACGGCAGCCGGTGCCCAATCTTGAGGGCGCGACGCGTGCGCCATCGACTGCCGTCGCAGCCGGAGCCCGGTGAAACGCGCCTGTGCGGCCGATGCCCGTCGCTCAGAACGTGACCTTCTCGCCCGGCTGAAGAACGATCGCCTTGGTCGGTCCATCGCCCAGGGCCTTCACGAAGTCCTCCGGCTTGCCGGCGAGGTTCGGATAGGTGCCGTAGTGCATGGGAATGGCGAATTTCGGCTTGATCATCTCTCGTACCGCATACGCGGCGAGTTCCGGATTCATCGTGAAGACGCCGCCGATCGGCAGCAGCAGCAGATCGGGTTTGTAGAACTCGCCGATCAACTTCATGTCGCCGAACAGGCCGGTATCGCCCGTATAGTAGATCTTGAAACCGTTCTCCAGTTCGATGATCCAGCCCACCGGCTCGCCGGCCGGGTAGTTCTCCTCCCTGCCGGAGATCGGATTCTTGTGACGATATTCGGAGCTGTGTTCGGCGTGCACCATGTGCAGCTTGATCCCCGGGCCCAGCGGCATCACTTCGCCGCCCTTGTTCATGCCAGGGGCGAGTTCGGCCGCGATCTCGCCGAGCGTGATCAGCGTCGCGCCGAGTCCCGCCGGTGAATAGATCCTGGCCCGGTTGATCCGGGCCAGCTCCGGCGCGTCGGCGACGTGATCGGAATGTCCGTGGGTGACGAGCAGCAGATCGACCTTGCCGAGCGCCCTGAGATCCCGATACGCGGCGGGGGTGCTGGGATTGGTCCGCAGCCAGGGATCGATGACGATCACTTTGCCGCCCGGCGTGACGATGCGAAACGCCGAATGACCGAGCCAGAGCACTTCGAGCTTGCCGGGCTGTGGCGCCGCCGCGGGCGTCGCCGCCTGCGCCGGTTGCGCCGCTTGCGCGGATTGCACGGGTTGCGCGGCCGGGGTGGTTTGTGCCGGTTGCGCGGCTTGGTTGCTCGCGCACGAGCCCAGCAACGAAACCGCGAGAACTGCCGCGAAGCGTGCGACGCCGTTCATGCTTTCTCCTCCTCGATAAGGGGTGTGGCTGATTGGGGAATTACGCGCCGACGGGCCGGTCCCCCGCGACGCGGTCCCAGCCACCGCGCAGGGTCCGCGACAGGCGCTAAGTATACTTTCGTGCGTCCTCGATGACCTTGCCATCGTTGGGCAGGTGGCCCGGCGCAACGAGCTCGACCTCGCCGCGCAGTTTCGTGACATCGCGGATGCTGGTGCGGATCGCCTCGCCGAGGGCCGCCGCCTGCGGCGAGGCGGTCTCGCACTTGAGGGTCATGCGGTCGTTGCCGGTTTCGCCCTCGACCACCAGCCGTGCCCGCGCGATCTCCGGATGGCGGCGCGTAATGTCGTGCACCTGCCGCGGCGTGACGAACATGCCGCGCACCTTGGTCGTCTGGTCGGCGCGTCCCAGCCAGCCGCGGATGCGCACATTGCTGCGCCCGCAGGGGCTCTTCCCGGGCAATACCGCCGAAAGATCCCCCGTGGCGAAGCGGATCAACGGGTAATCGCGGTTGAAGCTGGTGATCACCACCTCGCCGACTTCTCCCTCCGCCACCGGATCGCCGCTGCCGGGACGCACGATCTCGAGGATCAGCGCTTCATCGAGAATCATGCCCTCGTTGACGCCGCCTCCGTGGCGCGGCGATTCGTAGGCGATCAGGCCGAGGTCGGCGCTGGCATAGAGTTGCGCGACGCGCATGCCGCGCGCGGCAAGACTCTCGCGCAACGCGGGGGGCAGATACTCGCCTCCCACCATCGCCTTGCCGAGACAGGAGATATCCGCCTTGAGTTCGTCCGCCTTATCGACGATCAGCTTCAGAAACGACGGCGTGCCGATGAAGGCATTGACGGCCAGGTCACGCATCGTCGCGACCTGCATTTCGGTCTGCCCCACGCCGGTCGGCAGCACGGTGCAACCGAGCGCGAGCGCCCCGGATTCGAGCATCGAGCCGGCGGGGGTGAAATGGTAGGCGAAGGTATTCGCCACCCGGTCGCCCGCGCGAAAACCGCCGGCGAACAGGCCGCGCGCGGTTCGCCACCAGTCGACACCATGGCCTTCCGGCTCGTACACCGGTCCGGGCGAAACGAACAGCTTGGCGAGTTTCGCGACCGGCGTGGCGTTCAGGCCGCCGAGCGGCGGCAGTGCCTTCTGCAACTCGCCGAGATCCGCCTTGCGCGTCACCGGCAGACGCGCGAGCGCGGCGCGCGAGACGACCTCGCGCGTATCCACCTCGGCGAGGATTCGCGCCCAACCCGGCGCATGGACTTTCGCGTGGCCGAGATGCGCGGGCAGCGCCGCCATCAGCGCCGCTTCGCGCGCTTCGGGAGCGCGCGTCTCGAGCGCATCGAAATATTCCCCGGCCACTACAGCCAGCGCTTCCTGCGCCGGTAGGACTTCACGTCGCGAAAACTCTTGCGCCCGCCAGACGAAAAACCGAGGTAGAACTCCTTCACGTCCTCGTTTTCCGCGAGCGAACTGCCTTCGCCGTCCATCACCACGCGACCGTTTTCCAGAATGTATCCGTAATCGGCGAATTGGAGCGCGATATGGGTATTCTGCTCGGCGAGCAGAAAGCTCACCTTCTCCTTCCGATTGAGTTCCTTCACGATCTCGAAGATCTCCCCGACCAGCTGCGGCGCGAGTCCCATCGACGGTTCGTCGAGCAGGATCATTTTCGGTCGCGCCATGAGCGCACGGCCAATCGCGGTCATTTGCTGCTCGCCCCCGGACGTATAGCCGGACTGCGAATGGCGCCGTTCCTTGAGGCGCGGAAAGTAGGCGTACACCTTGTCCAGATCTTCGTGCAGGCCCCCGCCCAGCGCCCCACGCGTGTAGGCGCCGGTAAGCAGGTTTTCCTCGACCGTCAGATGCGGGAAGCAATGCCGGCCCTCCATCACCTGGCAGATGCCCCGCCGCACGAGCGCCGCCGGATTGAGTCGGTCGATGCGTTCGCCCTGAAAGGTGATCTGACCCTTGGTGACGTCGCCGCGCTCGGCGCGCAGCAGATTGGAGATCGCCTTCAGCGTAGTCGTCTTGCCTGCGCCGTTCGCACCGAGCAGCGCGACGATCCGCCCCTCCTCGACCTGGAGCGAAACGCCCCTCAGCACGAGGATCACGTGATCATAAATGACCTCGATGTTATTGACCGCCAGCGCGGCCCGCGGCACCGGCGATGTCGTTTGCTCTTGGAGGACCGCAGCCATGAATGAGGGAGGTCGGCAGGGCGCGGAATCCGGCGCGCCGGCAACACCGGCCGCGCCTCGACTCCGCGGGTCAGGCCGGCGCGCCGCGCAAGGCGGCGCGCCGGGCTCTGCCCGGCGTCACTGTTCCGTGGCGCAATCGCGCGGCTTGATGCCTTTTTCCGACGCGTACTTCGCCGCCGAAGCCTCGATCATCGGCCGCACCAGGTCGTGATCGGCCGCGATCCAGTCGGTGATCACCTTCCACTTGTCGCCGTCCCACTGCATGAACTTCACCGCGCCGCCGCCTTCATGATCCATGCAGGACACTTTCAGCGGCTGCATCAGGCCGACGGCACCCAGTTGCTTGAGCCGCGCATTGGTGATGTTGAGATGCTCGATGCCCCAGCGCATCTCCTCGCCGGTGATCGACTTGCCCTTCTTCTTGAAGTGCAATTGCGCGTTGCGGATCGCCTCCGCGGTGAGGATGCCCGCCACCACGCCGCGCGTGTGGTAGATCGACCCGATGCGCGCGCGGTCCTCGAACTCGCCCTTGCCTTTGCCGTAGACCGTCTTGATGATCTCCTTCATCACCGGGAAGTCGGTCCCCGGCAGATTGAATCCTGCGGCGATATAGCCCTTGGCGACGCTGCCGGCGGGGATCACGTCCTCTTCGGCACCGGCCCACCACACGCCGATCATCTTTTCGCGCGGATAGCCGATCTTGGCGGCCGCCTTGATCGCGGTCGGATTCATCACGCCCCAACCCCAGAGGATCACCCAGTCGGGCTTGATCTGGCGGATTTGCAGCCACTGCGACTGCTGTTCGTTGCCCGGGTGCGGAACCGCGATGAGCGTCAGTTCATAGCCGTATTGCTCGGCCATCTTCTGCAGCACGCCGTGCGGCTCCTTGCCGTAGGCCGAGTCGTGATAGACCAGCACGATCTTCTTGCCCTTCAGTTTCGCCATGCCGCCTTCCTTGCCACCCATGAACCGGATCATCGCGGTCGCCTGAGACCAGTAGGTGGTAATGAGCGGAAACACGTACGGAAACACTCGGCCGTCCGCGGCGTCGGTACGTCCATAGCCCATCGAGATGAGCGGGATCTTGTCGGCCGTGGCCTTCTCGATCAGCGAATAGGTGATGCCGGTCGAGAGCGGGTGAACCACCGTCGCGCCGGTCGGCGCATGGTTCTTGCTGCGCTCATAGCACTCGACGCCGCGCGCGTTGTTGTATTCGGTCTCGCATTTCTCCCAGGTCAGCTTGACGCCGTTGATACCGCCGTCGCGCTGGTTGAGCAACTGGAAGTAGTCGATCACGCCGCCGAAGAAACCCGAGCCGCCTGGTGCATAGGGCCCGACCCAGTAGCCGTTTGCCGGAACGAATTGCTCGGCCTGTGCCGCCGATACGCCACCCGAAAACAACGCCGACGCGAGTGCCATGACGGTGAAAACAATACGCTTCATATCCCTGTCTCCTCTCTTAGCTCACCCGTAGAACATCGTTGTGCGAAATGAACTCCCCGCGAAACCGAGTATAGCCCTTTGCCTTGTCGTGACAAGTCCGGCCGCGGCACGCGCCTCAATGGGGGAACGGCCACAGGCGGAGCTTCTCTTTTGCGATGCGCCATAGTTGCGCAAGCCCATGCGGCTCGACGATCAGGAAGAAGATAATCAATCCGCCGAAAATGATCTGCTCCGAATTGGACACCGCCGCGTGCGGAATATCGATCCCCGTCGCATGAGAGATCCAGCCCGAGGCGAGGTTGAGGAAGATCGGAAACAGCACGATGAATCCGGCGCCGAGAAACGATCCCAGGATGGAACCGACGCCGCCGATGATGATCATGAAGAGCACGCGAAAACTCAGATCCAGCGTGAACGCCTCGGGCTCGACGTTGCCGAGATAGCAATAGACATACAGCGCGCCCGCCACCCCGCAGTAGAACGAGCTGATGCCGAACGCGAGCAGCTTGGTCTTCATGATGGGAATGCCGATCACGCTCGCCGCGACGTCCATGTCACGCACCGCCATGAAGGCGCGGCCGGTTTCGCTGCGCATCAGATTCTTGGCGGCGAGCGCCATCAGCGACACGATTGTGAGGGTGAGCAGATACTTGTCGCGCGGGGTGTCGAAGACATAGCCGAGAATCACGATCTTCTGCGCGGCGATCACGCCCGATGAACTGTAGTTGGAGAGCCAGCCGATGCGGTTGATCGCCCACAACACGAAAAACTGGCAGGCGAGCGTCGCCACCGCGAGATAGAAGCCCTTGATGCGCAGGCTCGGCAGACCGAACACGATGCCCACCGCGGCGGCGCTCAGGCCGCCGAGGGCGAACGAGCCGATGATCGGCATGCCCGGGATGCGCAACTGGGCGTTGTACGCCATGAACGCCCCCACCGCCATGAATGCCGCGGTGCCGAGCGACAGCTGCCCGGCATAGCCGGTGAGAATATTGAGGCCCAGCGCGGCGAGCGCGGAGATGAGGAACGGCACCAGGATCGCCGACAGCCAGTACTGGTCGGCAAACACCGGCACCACCACGAACGCCGCGGCGAGCAGCAACGCGATGCCGATCCGGTCCTGCAGGATCGGAAAAATCTGCTGATCGGCGGCGTAGGTGGACTTGAACTGCCCGGCTTCGCGGTAGAGCATGGCGTCAGACCCGGTCGATGATCTTTTCGCCGAACAGCCCCTGCGGGCGCACCAGCAGGAAAAGCAAGGCGATCACGTAAGCGAACCACGACTCGATGCCGCCGCCGACCATCGGTCCGAGATAGACCTCGGCGAGTTTCTCCGATGCCCCGATGATCAGCCCGCCGACGATCGCGCCGGGAATCGACTCGAAGCCGCCGAGGATCAGCACCGGCAACGCCTTGAGCACGACGAAGGTGAGCGAGTATTGCACGCCGTTCCTCACCCCCCACATCAGTCCGGCGATCAGCGCGACGAACCCCGCCACGCCCCACACGATCGCCCAGATATTCTGCAACGGAATGCCCACCGCGAGCGCCGCCTGGTGATCGTCGGCCACCGCGCGCAGCGCGCGGCCGATGCGCGTCTTCTGAAAGAGCACCGCGAGCACCGCCACGAGCACCCCGGCGACGGCCGCCGCGAACAGATCGAACTGGCTGACGTTGATGTTCAAGGCGCGCGCGAGCCACTCGATCGGCACATCGGGGATGCCCAGCTCCAGGCCGTGCGGCTGCGACCCCCATAGCAACTGCGAGAGCCCCTCGAGCACGAACGACAGGCCGATCGTCGCCATGAACAGCGTGATCGGCGGCTGGTTGACGAGCGGGCGCAGCACCACGCGCTCGATCGCCACGCCGAGCGCAATCATCACCGCGAGCGTCGCCGCCAGCGCGAGCCAGAAATTCCAGCCGCGCTCGGTGAGCGAGACGAAGGTGAGCGCGGCGAAGAACACCATGCCTCCCTGCGCGAAATTGAACACTCCCGAGGCCTTGTAGATCAGCACGAAGCCGAGTGCGACGAGCGCGTACATCACTCCCGCGAGCAGGCCGCCGACGAAGACTTCGACGAAGAAAGCCCAGTCCATATATCAGTGCGCCACGCCGAGATAGGCGTCGATGACCGCCTGGTTGCCGCGCACCGCGTCGGGCGTGCCGTCGCCGATCTTGCGTCCGTAGTCGAGCACCACCACGCGATCCGAGATGTCCATCACCACGCCCATGTCGTGTTCGATCAGCACGATGGTGGTGCCGTAGTGATCGTTCACGTCGAGAATGAAGCGGCACATGTCCTGCTTTTCCTCGAGATTCATGCCCGCCATCGGTTCGTCGAGCAGCAGCAGACGCGGTTCGGCGG
>JAOUFA010000173.1 GCA_029858545.1 Betaproteobacteria bacterium | reverse complement strand
CCGCCCCAGCCGGTATTGCGCAATACGACATCGAGGCTCACCGCGAACGCGGCCGCGCCCAGGATGAGCGCGGCGGCCGCGGCGAGACCCTCGAGCAGCCTCCGGTAGGCGCGCACTTACTTCGAGAGCAGCTTCTTCAGTTGCGGGCCGTGCTCGGGACTCGCCTTGACGATTGCCGCCCAGCCAATTTCGTAGGCTTGGTCGTGATAGCGCTTGGCGGTTGCCGCATCGAAGGATATCGTCTGGATGCCGACCTGCGCCTGACGCTTGGTGTCCTCGTCGTTGAGTTTCCGCCAGACGCCGTTCTGTGCTTCGAGCGCGAGCGCCTGCCGCTCCAGGTAAGCGCGTTGCGCGGCGCTGAGCTTCTTGTGCGCATCCAGGTTCATGATGATCGACACCTCGGCGTTGTAGAAGCCCGGGTCGACGCGGTACTTGGTCTTTTCGTGCCAGTGGAGATCGAATATTCCCTGGATCGGCCAGCCGTAGCCGTCGACCACGCCGCGCTCAAGGGCGGTATAGACCTCGCCCGGGGCGGTCTGCATCAGCGTCGCGCCCATCGAGGCGAAGAAGTCGCGGTATACCGGTGTGACGCGGATTTTCAGGCCCTTGAGATCGGGATTGTCGATCTTCTTGTTGAGGTAGAGATGAAACGGCGTGTCCTCGACCATGCGCGCGAGGTAGACCAGATTCGCCTTCTGGCTCCATACCTTGTTGATGTAGTCGAACGCGCCGTTCTTTCTTTGCTCGGCGACGGTGATCTGCGCGAGCTTGAGCGCGTCGGCTTCCGGCATCAGGTTGGTGTAGAACGCACCGGTGGTCATTGCCAGCTGAACCACGCCGTTCTTCGCCGAGGTGCCAACTTCGAAGGTCGGGATCGCCTTGGGCCCGCCGATGAAATTGATCTGCAGAACACCCTTACCTTCGGCATTGAATTGCTGCATCCAGGGTGTGAGGTGCTTGACGTAGGTTGCGGTTTCGGGAAACGCTGAAACGAGCTTGAGCGTGGTTTCGTCGGCCGAGCTGAATCCAGGAGCCAGCGCCGCCGCCACGGCGGCGAGCATCATCGTGGTTTTCATGTCTTCTCCTCCGTTGGTTGGGGTATTCGTGCGGAACCGATGAGAGTAGGAGCGGCCACGCGGTTTGTCAATGTTGGTTCGCAGTGCGCAGTGTGGCGATTGTCCTCGGTCTGTATGATTCCCGCATGCGAGAGGCAATATTCTTCATGGCATTGGCGAGCGCGAACAGCGGCATCGCGCTGCGCATCGTCGAGCCGCTGCTGCCGCGCCTGGCGAGCGACTTCGGAACCACCGCCGCGGCAGCTTCCGTGGTGATCACCGCCTTCGGCCTTGCATCCGCGATCGGCGCCCTGTTGCATGGACCGCTCGGCGACCGCTACGGCAAACTGCGCATGGCGACCTTTGCAATGGCGGGGGCGGGCGCCGGATCGGTCGCCTGTGCATTCGCGCCGGATCTCGCCTCCCTCGCGGCGCTGCGTTTCGTGACGGCGCTGTTCGGCTCGGCCTCGGTGACCCTCGGCATGGCATACATCGGCGATCGTGTGCCGCTTGCCGAGCGCCAGCCGGTGGTCGCGCGTTTCATCGCCGGCACGATTACCGGCCAGGCGCTCGGGCCGTTCTTCGGCGGTCTGCTCACCGATTTGCTCGGCTGGCGCGCGACCTTTGTCCTGCTCGGTGGCGTATTCGCGGCGGTTGCGGCGATCCTGTTTCTGCGCACACGCGCACAGTGGCACGAGGACGGCGGCAGCGGTCGCGGCGGCAATCCGTTCACCGCGCATGCGCGGCTGCTTCGCTCCAAGGTCGTTCGCTACGTGCTCGCCACCGCGCTCGCCGATTCGTTCCTGTTCTTCGGCGCCTATTCGTTTCTCGGCGCCTTCCTCAAGCTTCGCTACGACCTGAGCCTGACACTGATCGGTACGATCCTCGCGGGGTTCGGCATCGGAGGCGTGTTGTACACCCTCGTGGTGGGGTCGCTGTTGCGCTGGCTCGGCCAGCGCGGCCTGGTGAGTTGGGGCGGGGCGATCTGCGGCATGGCCTTTGTGGCGATCGTCCTCACCCCCGCGTGGGGGCCGGCGCTTTTCTACACCATCGTGCTCGGCTTCTCGTTCTACATGCTGCACAACACCGTGCAAATCAAGGCCACCGAAATGGCGCCGCAGGCGCGCGGCGCGGCGGTTGCGATCTACGCTTCAGTCTGGGCACTCGGCCAGGCGCTTGGCGTCGCGGCAATGGGCGCGGCGATTAGCCTCGCCGGATACGCGCCGGCGATCATTGCTTTCGGCCTGTGTTTTGCAGCACTCGGGTGGTGGATGCGCGGAAATCTCGCGCGGCTTTCCTGACGCAGGACCTCGCGCGGGCCGCGGGGCTCGCGTTTCCCGCGCGCCGAAGAATTGTATTGTGACAAATTGCCGGGTTGACCGGCGTGACACCTTGGTGCGATCCTATAGGCGGGGCGGTGTCAGGGCGCGGTTTCAGGGCGGGTTGCCAAGCAGCTAGCGCGCACGGTGTCCGTGTGCGCCATTCTCTTTACGTACGCGACTCGCTCGCTCGCTCTCGCTCGCTATACGTGCTACCTTTAGCTGCCACGACCTCAACGTTCCAGGATAGGAGAGAAGACCATCATGACTCGATCCATTTATCTGACCGCCGTAGTGGCCCTGTCGGTGCTGCTCGGCGCCTGCGCGTCGACCCCGCCGACCCCGGCCGCCGACACGGCCGCAACCGCCGCGGCGACTCCTGCTGCAACGGAGGCGCCCAAGCCGGCAGCCGAAACCCAACCTGCAGGCCAAACTCCACCCGCGGCGCAGGCCGCGGATTCGACCCCGGCGCAGGCCGCGCGCAGCAGCATGCCTGCGCAGCGCAGCGTCTACTATGATTTCGACAAGTACGCGCTGAAGAGCGAATACGCATCGGTCGTTCAGGCGAACGTGGAATATCTGAAGGACAACGCCGGGGTGAAGGTGCGGATCGAGGGCAACTGCGACGAGCGGGGTAGCCGTTCGTACAACCTTGCGCTGGGTCAGCGGCGTGCCGACGCGGTGAAGAACGCGATGAAGCTGCTCGGTGTCGCCGAGCAGAGGATGGAGACCGTCAGCTATGGCGAGGAAAAGCCCAAGGCGGCCGGCCATGGCGAGACCGCATGGGCAGAGAACCGTCGCAGCGATATCGTCTACCAGGGTAACTAAGCGGGCAAACAAGCCAGCTTAGCGCGAGGCTCGAATGAACTAGGGGGGCGCAAGCCCCCTTTGCTTTTTATTTTCCTTGCCATCGATCGCTTGCCGCGTGGACCACATCGGTAAGCGACCCGCGTTCGGTCCGTCGCTGGCGTAGCCAGTCCGCGTCCGACGTCCCCGCGCGCACGCCGGCGGAAAGTTCGCTCAACGCGCCGGCAGATCCGAATCGATGCGCCTGCGGCATGACTTCGGCGATCGTATCCAGAATGTCCTCGCCGATGCGCTTCTTGCGCCGCAGATACGGTTCGACGAGCTCGCCGGCGATCCCGTACCGGCAGGCCTCGAAGCGGTTGAAGCGATCGACAAGATAGGTATCGCGCGCCGGATTCTGAGGACGCTCCTCGAGGTGATAGGCAACGAGCGCTTGCGCGTAGGCGGCGAGTTGAGCCGCTCGCGCAACCGTGAGCGGCGTGTCGCATACGCGGATCTCAATCGTGCCGTACTCCGGCTTCGGCCGGATGTCCCAGTAGAAGTCCTTCATGCTCTCGACGATGCCGAAACCGCGCATCTTCTCGAAATACTCCGCGAATTCGCTCCAATCGGGTACAAAAGGCATGTGACCCGAAAGCGGGAAGGCATTGATTGCCGTCAGGCGCGACGATTGAAATGACGTGTCTTCCCCCTGGTAGAAGGGGGAGGCTGCCGAGAGCGCGATGAAATGCGGTACGTAGCGGGTCAACATGTGCACGAGGTAGATTGCCTCGTCGCCACTCCCGCAGCCGACATGAATGTGCTGCCCGAAAACGGTGAACTGCTTGGCAAGATACCCGTAGCGCTCGAGCAGATTGCGGAAGCGTGCGGTCGGGTAGATCCGGCGGTCCGCCCAGTCGTGAAAAGGGTGCGCTCCGCCGCCCGAGACGCGCACGTTGAGCAGGCCGGCCTCTTTCGACACCGCATCACGCATCGTCTCGAGTTCGGCGCATAGCGATTCGTAGTCAAGATGCACTGAGCTGTTGAGCTCGATCATGCTTTCGGTGATCTCGGGTTTCACTGCGCCGCTGAGTTTCACCTTGTCCAGTCTGGCGATCAGATCCTGCGCGTCGCGGGAGAGGTCGTAGTCGCGCGCACGCAGAAGTTGTAACTCGAGCTCGACCCCTATGCTGGTCGCCGCGGAGGGTTTGAATGTCGTTTCGTCGCTCATCACAAGGGTTTCATTTGTCCTGTGTCTCAGGATGGCTCTCGTTCGCGCGCTGCAGCGCGTACTGCGTCGCGAGCGGGCCGAGCAACTCGAGGATCGCGATCGCAGGGAGCACCACCGACGCAAGCTCCGCGCCGAAGCCCGCGTACAGCGCCGCCGTATCCTGCAGCATCGTCACGCTGAGTCCAGACATCGGCAGTAGCGCAAGCGCAACAAGCCCTCCCCCGCCGGGCCGAAGTCCCGAAAGCGGGGCGAAGACGATGAGGGCAAGACCCTTGGCGAGAAAGCGCACCACGACAAACGCCATGGCTGCGAGCGCGACCGCGCCGAACCCGCCGAATTCGAGGTTCGCTCCGGTCAGCACGAACAGTGCGACGAAGAACAACTGCCCCGCCGCGCCGATGCGAAGCGGCAGCAGGGCCCGACGCGCATCGAGATTGTGCGCGAGCAGCCCGAACACGACGACCGCCACCATCACCGACAGGTCGAGGGCGCGCGCGGTGCCGACGACCAGCACGATCATCGCGACGAGCAGCACGAACTGCGCGTCCTCTCGTTTGCCGATCCAGGCGGCCAGCCGGAGCAGTGCGAACGATGCAAGGTAACCCGCAAGCGCGGAACCGACGAGCAGATAGAGCGGACGCCACAGAGCCTCCATCCAGTCGGTCTGGTGCTCGAGATGCACCCAGGGCAGGATCAGCGTGAGCAGGAGGTAGCCGATCATGCAGTTCAACGCGGTAAAGAGCAGCATGCGCTCGGTCACCTGTCCTTCAGCGCGTTGTTCGCGCGCGACCATCATTACCACCGCGGGAGAGGTAGCGGTGCCAATCGCCGCCGCCGCGGCGGCAATCAACGGCCGGAAGTCGAAGTAACGAAGCGCTGCATAGATGGCCACGAAGCTGAACAGGGACTCGGCGAGCGCGGTGGCGAAAAGCCATCGGTTGCGCTTGAGCCAGTCGAAATCGAGACGGAAACCGAGTTCGAAGACAATCAATCCAATCGACAGATCGACGAACACGCGCGCCGCCTGCAGCACTTCCACGCCGAGCAGACCCGAGACGCGGGGGCCGAGCGCGACCCCGGCGAGCGCATAGCCGACGATGCGCGGAAGTGCGAGAAAGCGGCGCACCGCTTCGCCGGCAAGCAGCCCCGCGAGAAGCAATACGCCGAACAGGATCGCCTGCGAAAATTGTGGCGGCCAGACGTGTCCCAACAAATCTCCCATTGCTCGGTCTCCCTTTCCGGTCTGTTCAGGCCCGGCGCGCGGCGCGAAGGAACGCGTCCAGAATCGGCGCCCCGTCCAGAACCGAGCCATCTCCCGGCAGGTGAAACTCCGGGTGCCATTGCACGCCGAGCACAAAGCTCTCGCCCGTGCCGCGAATCGCCTCGATCACGCCGTCGGGCTCCGCAGTCGCCTCGACCGCAAGTCCCCGGCCGAGAGCCTTGACCGACTGGTGGTGAATCGAGATCACGCGTCCGCGCTCGACCCCGGGGTAGAGCGCACCGAGACCCGATCCGGGCTCCAGGCGGATTTCGTGCGCATTCCGGTCATAGCCGTCCGTGACGTGCGATTGCGCGAGCGGAACCTGCGTGGAGATGTCCTGGTAGAGCGTGCCACCGAAGGCGACATTGATGATCTGCATGCCGCGGCAGATACCCAGGACCGGTTTGCGCGCCTCGACGAACTCGTGCAGCAACTCGATTTCGTAGACGTCGCGAAGCCGGTCGCCCGTCCATTCCGGCGCAAGCGGATCCTCGCCGTAAGTGAGCGGGCTGATGTCCGCACCGCCCTGCAGCACCAGTCCGTCGAGAACACGGGCGTAATCGGCGACGCGCATGTTGCTGCGGTGGATTAGCCCGTCCTTGTTGGCCGTCGGCACCATGAAAACGAGCACATTTCGCGACATCACCCAGTGCGCGACCGATTGTTCGAGGTACTGCAGCGGCTTCGACTCGAGTCCGCGCGCACCGGGACGGGGATGAAAGATCCGCGCCGACATGCCGATCTTGAGCGGTGCCGGCGCGAGGCGTCGCGTGACAAATTCCCGCATTGTGCGCGTAGCGCGCGTGAGCAACGTCTTCGCGGGCAATATCGCGCGCCGTCGTAGTGGTTGATCCATCCGCATAGTGTAACGGGCATCGGCATGTTTCGCTCCAGCGGGGGTGGCCCGCCCCGCCGCAAATCGGGGGCACCTGCTAGGATTTCTTCACGGTCCGGCCGGTCGGGCATAGTGGCTTGCCCACTCGCCAAGCCAGGCACGCACCGCGCCGGTGTCGGCGAGTCGCCAGCGCGCGAGGCTGGCCCCGGGCCCGACTTTGATCGCGATCCCGCCGAGTCGTTGCACGACTTCAAATCCGAATTCGTCGGTCGCGTCATCGCCGATGAATAGCGGCGTGCGTCCGCGAAACGGCGCCTCGAGCATGAACTCCTCGATTGCGACGCCCTTGTCGCGCCCACCCGGCTTGATCTCGAGCACCATCTTGCCGTGCTGGATTTCGAAACCGTCGCCGAGCGCTCGTGCCTCGATTTCCACGAGCGAGCGCGCCGCCCCCGCGAGTTGCGGCGCGAGCCGATAGTGCAGTGCGAGGCTCGCGCCCTTGTCCTCGAGGAGGACACCGCCGTGTACGGCCGCGAATTCGCCGAGCCGTATCGCGACGCGTCGCAGCGATTCGACCGGAAACGCATGGTGGTGCAAACCGTTCGCTGCGTCGCGCCGCTCGATGCCGTGCTGGCCAGCTACCGCGAAGCGCCGCGGTGCGAACAGCCGGTCGATGTCGGCGATCGAGCGCCCGCTGACGAGCGCGAGCGCGCCTCCGCTGCCGGCGTGCAACGCGTCGAGCAGTGCAATGATCGCGTCATCGGCCTGCACCGCGTCGGGCCGCTCGGCGTGCGCGAGCAGCGTTCCGTCGATATCGAGCAGGAATGCCCAGTCCGCGGCGTAGCGGGGCAGGGCGAGCGCCATCGCTAGCTCCCTGCCGCGCGTTCGCGCGCGTTG
The DNA here is from genome assembly GCA_029858545.1 of Betaproteobacteria bacterium. GTDB lineage: Bacteria > Pseudomonadota > Gammaproteobacteria > Burkholderiales > SG8-39 > JAOUFA01. The sequence continues at coordinate 86 of JAOUFA010000173.1, read as the reverse complement.
CCCCCGGAGGCGAGCACCCGGCGGCGATGCCTCATGCGCGCGGCGTCGAGCAGCATGCGTCCCGCCCAGCGATAGACGTTGAACTC
>JAOUFA010000172.1 GCA_029858545.1 Betaproteobacteria bacterium | reverse complement strand
AGGCGACCGCGTTGTTCGACCTGATGGAGAAGTTCGCCGGCTACGGCTTCAACAAGTCGCACGCCGCGGCCTATGCGCTGGTCGCCTACCAGACTGCGTACATGAAGTCGCACCACGCGGCGGCCTTCATGGCGGCCAACTTCTCGGCGGTGATGGACGACACCGACAAGTTGCGCGCGCTGAAGGACGACGCGCTCGCCAACGGCCTGAAGGTCGTCGCGCCCGACATCAACAGCTCGGACTATCGCTTCGTGCCGGTCGACCGCGAGACGATCCGTTACGGCCTGGGCGGAATCCGCGGCACCGGCGAATCGGCGATCGCCTCGATCGTCGCGGCGCGCGCACAGGCGCCCTTCACCGATCTGTTCGATTTCTGCCTGCGCGTCGACAAGCGCCTGGTCAACCGGCGTGCGCTCGAGGCGCTGGTGCGCGCCGGTGCCTTCGATATCCTGGAGCCGAACCGCGCCGCGCTGCTCGCGAGCGTCGGTCGCGCGCTCGAGGCGGCCGAGCAGGCCGGGCGCATGGCCGCGCAGACGAGCCTGTTCGGCGAGGCAGAGCGGGCGCGTGGCGGTGCGCACAGGCTGGTCGAGACACCGCCCTGGGACCTGCGCCAGAAGCTCACCGAGGAGAAGGTCGCGCTCGGCTACACGCTCTCCGGCCACCTGTTTTCGGTGTACGAACGTGAACTGACGGGTTTTTCGCGCACGCCGCTCGCACGGCTCGTCGCCTCGGGAGAGCGCGTCTGGCTGGCGGGTGTGGTTGCCGCGGCGCGCGTGCAGATGACGCGGCGCGGGCGGATGATGGTGGTGACGCTCGACGACGCGAGTGCGCAGATCGACATCACCGTGTTCAACGAATTGTTCGAGAAACACCGCGAGCGGATCAAGGAGGATGCGCTGCTCGTGGTGCAGGGCAAGGTGCAGCGCGACGATTTCGCCGGCGGGTTGCGAGTCAGCGCCGAGGATCTGCTCGATCTGACGCTGATGCGCGCGCGTTTCGCGGCGCGCCTGCGCCTGGCGATAAACGGGCAGGCGGACGCGCAACGTCTGCGCGAGCTGCTCACGCCCTACCGCGCCTCGGGGGCGGGCAGCTGTCCGGTGCTGGTACGGTACGATACGGGAGGCGTGTCCTGCGAGGTCGCGTTGGGAGAGACATGGCGCGTGCGGCCCGAAGACAAGCTGATGACGGCGCTGGGCGACTGGCTCGCGCCGGAAAACGTGCAAATCCACTACCTTTAGTCCCGGATCAATCTTCCAATCGAGATGACTCCTCGCGCGGCCCGGCGCTCGCGGAGACCCTATGCTCCTATACGCATTCACGATCTTTCTTTCGTCGTTCCTGCTGTTTCTGGTCCAGCCGCTGATTGCGCGCTTGATCCTGCCCTGGTTCGGCGGCAGTGCGGCGGTGTGGACCACCTGCATGCTGTTCTTCCAGGCGATGCTGCTCGCGGGTTATGCCTACGCGCACTTCACCACCGGGCGTTTTGCGCCGCGCCGGCAGGCGCTCTTGCATATCGCGCTGCTCGGCGTGGCGCTGCTGACCCTGCCGATCGCGCCGGGAGAATACTGGAAGCCGGCCGGCGGCGAGGAGCCGATCACGCGCATCCTGCTGCTGCTCGCGGCGACGGTCGGGCTACCGTATTTCCTGCTCGCCTCGACGAGCCCCTTGTTGCAGGCCTGGTTCGCGCGCGCCGAGCCCGGGCGAGACCCCTATCGACTGTTCGCGGTATCCAACCTTGCTTCGCTCGTCGCGCTGGTCGGCTACCCCTTCGTGGTGGAACCCTGGCTTGCCAACGGCGAGCAGGTGCGGGGCTGGTCGGGGGGCTTTGGCGTGTTCGCGGTCCTATGCGCGGCACTCGCCTGGTACTCGGCGCGCCGCACCGTCGCGCGCGTGCCCGACGCGTCCGGCGAATCGCAGGTGCAGGCTCCCACGCGCGGCAGCTATGCGATGTGGCTCGCACTCTCGGCCACCGGCTCGGTGATGCTGCTCGCGGTGACCAACCATCTGACCCAGAACGTCGCGGCGATTCCGCTGCTGTGGCTCGCGCCGCTGACCCTCTACCTGCTCACCTTCATCATCGCTTTCGATGGCCGAGCGCTTTACCGGCCGGGAATCTTCTGGGTGCTCGTGCTCGCCGCGCTCGGCGCGATGGGCTGGCTGCTCGCCGATGCGCGATTCCACTTCAATCTGGCGGTACAACTGGGAGTTTTCCTGGCGGGTCTGTTCGTCGTCTGCATGTTCTGCCATGGCGAACTCTACCGACTGCGTCCGGCGGCGCAGCATCTTACGGCCTTCTATCTGGTCGTTTCCGCGGGTGGCGCGCTGGGAGGGCTGTTTGTCGCGGTGATCGCACCGCTCGTGTTCGACGCGTACTACGAATTGGGCGTGGGACTGGTCGCGGTCGCACTGCTCGCCGCGCTGCGCTATTTTCGGCTCCATCGCGCGGCGCGCTACGCGAGTCTCGCGGTACTGCTCGGGGTCGCCGGCTGCGCGGGCTGGGATGGCCTGCATTACCACGACGATGCGCGTCTTGCGGTGCGCAGCTTCTTCGGCGTGTTGCGGGTAAAGGAATACGGCGCGCCGGGCCAGGAGTCCGAGCTGCGGCGCCTGTTGCACGGGGCGATCATGCACGGCGAGCAATACATGAACGGCGAGCGGCGAACCTTCGCCACCACCTATTATCACGACACCTCGGGTATCGGCGCGGCGATTCGTTCGAAGAATGAATCGCTGATGCGAATCGGGGTGATCGGCCTGGGCACCGGTACCATCGCCGCCTACGGGCGCGCGGGGGACCGGTTTCGTTTCTACGACATCGACCCGCACGTCGTGCAGGTGGCGCGCGCCGAGTTCTCCTACCTCGCCGACAGCAAGGCGACGATCGAGATCGCGCTGGGCGATGCGCGGCTGAGCCTCGAGGGCGAGGCGCCGCAGGGCTTCGATGTCCTCGCGGTGGACGCATTTTCGGGCGACGCGATCCCGGTGCACCTGCTCACGCGCGAGGCGCTCGCGATCTACCTCCGCCACATGAAGCCCGACGGCATCGTCGCGTTTCATATTTCCAACCGCTTCCTCCGGCTCGAACCGGTCGTCGCGGGGCTCGCGCGGGCCCTGGATGCGCATGCGTTGGTCGTGCACGACAACCCGTCCGACGATGAAGAGGACGATGCCCTGTACGTGCAAAGCGACTGGGTGCTCGTCTCGCGCGATGCCAGAGCACTGGAGCACGCCGTCATCAAGCGCGCCAGGGCGGTCGAAGCCGAAGTAGAGCCGGACTGGCGGACCTGGACCGACGACTACTCGAATCTGGTGCAGATCCTGAAGTAGGAGCGCGAAGCGGGAGCGGAACGCGATGCTGCAGCGCAGTATCGCGTTCCGGACTATTCGTAGTCCGGCCACTGTCGCAATTTCCAGACAGACGAAACTCTTTGCCACGGTGCCTCGACCAAATGGCTGGTGCAATAAGTTTCCCGGATGTGATAAATATCACCTTACGCAATGTTGGAGCCCGTAGCGCGCGTGATAAAAATCACACGCTCCCGTCGGGCGGGCAGCATCGCATGCCCCACTCCGGCGTTTCGATGAGTTCGAATGCGCACGCACATCAGGAGGGTCTATGAGCCGCAATCGTTCGGAACATAATGCCAACCCCGCCGAGCATCGGGTTACGGTCGGCAACGGAACTTCTGGAAACGACACGCTTACCGGAACCTCCGGAAGAGACCTGCTGGTCGGCAGCCGGGGCGAGGATCTCCTTGACGGGGATGGCGGCAACGACTGGCTGATCGGCGGCTCGGGCAACGACACCCTTCTGGGCGGGAATGGCAGCGATCGGCTCTACGGCGGATCTGGAAACGACATACTGCAGGGCGGAGCGGGCAATGACCGCCTGAAAGGGGGGGCGGGCAACGACACGCTCGCGGGGCAGGGGGGCAACGACGATCTGAAGGGCGGTTCGGGCGACGACCGTCTCGATGGCGGGGCGGGCAACGACGAAGTCGAAGGCGGGAGCGGCAATGACGCGGCTGTTTATGTGATGGCCGAGAACGCCGGCAACCGCGACGAATACGATGGCGGTGCCGGCAGCGACACCCTGCGCCTGGTGTTCACGCGCGACGAGTGGATGCGCGCCGATGTGCAGGACGATGTTGCACGCTTTCTGCAGTTCCTGGATGCGCAGGCGTCCCCCCGGGGCCATGGAGGTCGCCATGACGGCCACGAACGGGAGTCCGGTCACGGGCACGGTCACGGGCACGGGCACGAATTCCATTTCAGCGCCTTCAATCTGGAGGCCGCGAACTTCGAGATACTGGAAGTGATGGTGGACGGTGTATTGCTCGACCCGCGCGACCAGGCGGTCGATGCGCTCGACGATACGGCGGCAGTGCTCGAGGACGGGGCGATCAGCGGCAGCGTACTGGCCAACGATTCAGTGCCTGATCTCGTGCGTAGCGTGGAACTTGTGAGCGGACCGGCCAACGGGGTGCTGGTCCTGAACCTGGATGGCAGCTACACCTATACACCGGGCGCGGCTTTCGATTCCCTTGCGCAGGGGGAGACCGCGACCGAGAGCTTCACCTATCGGGTAACGGATGCCGACGGTGATAGCGACACCGCTACAGTGACGATCACCATCACGGGCACGAACGACGGCCCGGTCGCGGTGGTCGATGCGGTGAGTGGCAACGAGAACCAGGCGCTGACGATCGATGTGCTGGCGAACGACAGCGATGTCGATCACGGTGCGGTGCTCTCGGTGAGCGCGGCGAGCGTTGCCGCCGGCCAGGGCACGGTGTCAATCAATGCCGACAACACCCTCGCCTACGATCCGGGTACCGACTTCGACCATCTCGCGCTGGGCGAGAGCGCGACGGTGACGATCGACTACAGCATCGTCGACGAGCACGGCGCGAGCGCCAGTGCGACGGTCGCGGTCACGGTGGCCGGCACCAACGACGGCCCGGTCGCGGTGGCCGACACCGCGGGCGGTGACGAGAACCAGGCGCTGACGATCGATGTGCTGGCGAACGACAACGATGTCGACGACGGCGCGGTGCTCTCGGTGAGCGCGGCGAGCGTTGCCGCCGGCCAGGGCACGGCGTCAATCAATGCCGACAACACCCTTGCCTACGATCCGGGTACCGACTTCGACCATCTCGCACTGGGCGAGAGCGCGACGGTGACGATCGGCTACACCGCCTCCGACGAGCACGGTGCGACTTCCGACGCGACGGTCGCGGTCACGGTGACCGGAATCAACGACGACCCGTCGATCTTCGCGCAAGACCTGACTGGCGCGGTGACCGAGCTAAGCGGCAGTCTGGCACGACCGCAAACTTCGCTTGCAGCGTCCTACCTGACGATGGGCAATACCCTGGTCAACGGACTCGGCGGTACCAGAGGTTTCGGCGAGTACTTTCTTCCCGCCAACGACGACGGCTCCACGGGCGCGATCAACATCACCTCGGTGTTCGGCGCGTCGGGAATCAACTTCTTTGGTCATAACTACACATCGTTGTACGTCAACAACAACGGCAACATCACTTTTAACGGCCCGTTGGGCAGCTATACGCCGTCCTCGATCGCGGCGGGCATCGGCGGACCGATCATCGCGCCGTTCTGGGCGGACGTGGACACGCGCGGCGCGACCTCGATCAGCCCGGGCGGGAACTCCACCGGCTCAAACCTCGTATGGTACGACCTGGATGCCACCAACGGCGTCATGACCATTACTTGGGACGACGTCGGGTACTACTCCCTGGGGTCGACGCCCAACGCGTTTCAGGTGCAGCTGATCAGCGAGGGCAGCGGCGATTTCGACATCGTCTATCGCTATGAGGAAATCAACTGGACCACCGGCAATGCGAGCGGTGGTTCGGGCGGGCTCGGCGGGACGCCTGCGCGCGCCGGATACAACGCGCAGGACGGCGTGCATTATTTCGAACTGCCCCAGTCCGGCAATCAAGCACAGATGCTTGCGCTGGAGTCGGCGGGCACCAGCGTCTTCAATGTCCGCGCGGGCGATGTCGTGTCGAGCGATCTGACCGATTCCGGGACGATCCAGTTCGCGGACGTTGACCTGAGCGATGTGCACCTGGTTTCAGCGAACGGCACCCCGCTTGGCACGACGCTCGGCAGCCTTACCGCCACGCTGAACCACGACACCACCGGCACCGGCAGCGGCGGGCAGCTGACCTGGATCTACACCGTCGCCAATTCGGCGGTTGAATACCTTGGTGAGGGCGAGACTCGGGTCGAGAGCTTTACCATCACGCTCGATGATCAGCATGGCGGCCTGATCACGCGGCAGATCGACGTCACCATCACAGGCAATAACGATGCGCCCGTGATCACCTCGTCGGAGCAGTCGGGCACCGTGTCCGAGGGCGATCCGCTGCACGGCGCGGCGATGACGGCGACAGGGCAGGTGACCTGGGCCGACGCCAACGCGGGCGACGTGCATAGCCTCACGATCAGCACCGCGCCGCTGTACGGCGCGGCGAGCGTCGCAGCCGACGGCCACTGGACCTACACCGTAAGCGACAGCGGTGCGGTCGATCAGCTGGGGGTTGGCGAGCACCTTGCCGACAGCTTCACGGTGACGGTGGACGATGGCGAGGGCGGAATCGCCACGCAGTCTATCTCGATCGATATCGTCGGCACCAACGATGCGCCGACGGTTGTGGCGGATTTGTTCATCAGCGACGAGGACACCGCGGTATCGGGCAACGTGCTGACCAACGATAGCGATGTCGATGGCGACGCGCTCACCGTTGCGGCGGGAACCTTCGCCAGCGCGCACGGTTCGGTGACGATCGCGGCGAACGGTGAGTTTACCTACACGCCCCAGGCGAACTACTACGGCGCGGACAGCTTCAGCTATACAGCGAACGACGGCCATGGCGGCACGGCGAGTGCGACGGTCAGTTTGACGATCGAGGCGGTGAACGATGCTCCGGTGGCGGTGGCGGATGCCTTTACGCTGAACGAGGATGCGACCATCGTTGGCAACGTACTGGCGAACGACAGCGATGCAGAGGGCGATGCGCTCACGGTCACCACGACCGGGACGATTGCCACCGCGCACGGCTCGGTGACGATGGCGGCGAACGGTGATTTCACCTATACGCCGGACGCCAACTACCACGGCAGCGATGAATTTACCTACGAGGTGAGCGACGCCCAGGGCGGTCTTGGGAGCGGGACGGTTGATCTCACGATAGCCTCGGTAAACGATGCGCCGGTGGCGGTGAATGATTCGCTGTCAACGAATGAGAATGCGGTGCTTACTGTCTCGGCGTCGGACCTGCTGCTCAATGACACGGATATCGATGGTGACGCGCTTTCGGTAGCATCGATCGCGGGCACAAGCGCTCTCGGAGTGTCTACGGTATTTTCGGGAGGGGTTCTGACGTACAACCCGACCACGTCGCCATCGCTGCAGGCGCTGCGTGCCGGGGAATCCGCTACCGACA
>JAOUFA010000171.1 GCA_029858545.1 Betaproteobacteria bacterium | reverse complement strand
ATGACGCTCACCGACCGCCACTTCGGCACCAGCTTCTTCAACGCCGCCGGAGGCGGAGACCCGGTGCTGTACCAGCATATCTTCTGGTTCTTCGGTCACCCCGAGGTGTACATCATCGCGATTCCGGCTTTCGGCGTGATTTCGCAGGTGATCCCGGCATTCTCGAGAAAGCCGCTGTTCGGCTATGCCTCGATGGTGTACGCGACCTCGGCGATCGCAATCTTGTCGTTCATCGTCTGGGCGCACCACATGTACACCGTGGGCATGCCGGTTACCGGACAACTTTTCTTCATGTACGCGACCACGCTGATTGCGGTACCGACCGGCGTCAAGGTGTTCAACTGGGTGGCGACGATGTGGAAGGGGTCGCTCTCGTTCGAGACGCCGATGCTCTTCGCCTGCGGCTTCCTGTTTCTCTTCACGCTCGGCGGAATGACCGGGCTGGTGCTGTCGCTCGCGGCGGTCGATATCCAGCTGCACGACACCTATTACGTGGTGGCGCACTTTCACTACGTGATGGCGATCGGCGCGGTGTTCGCGGGATTTGCCGGGGTGTACTTCTGGTTCCCGAAGTGGACCGGCAGGATGTACGATGAGACGCTCGGCAAGTGGCACTTCTGGCTGTCGACGATCTTCATCAACGTCACCTTCTTCGTGCAGCACTTCGCGGGCATGGCCGGGATGCCGCGCCGGATTCCCGACTATCCGCTGATGTTCGAGACCTGGAACAAGATCAGCTCGGTCGGCGCTTTTGGTTTCGGGATTTCGCAGCTGCTGTTTCTCTACCTGATCATCAAGGCGATCCGGAGCGGGGAGAAGGCGCCGCAGATTCCCTGGGATGGAGCGAATTCGCTCGAGTGGACGCATCTGCCCACCCCGGCGCCGTACCATTCCTTCGAAACGCCGCCGGTGATCAAGTAGGGCCGGCGTGGAGTTCGAGAACAAGCCGCGGGAGTGGCAGGAGAGGCACGAGGCATGAGCCAGAACGCCCGGACCGGATTGATCCTTGCCACGATCGCGCTCGCCTTCTTTGTCGGGCTGGTCGTCAAGCAGGCGTTGCTGGGTTCATGAGCATCGAGATGCCAGTCCTGTCGACCGAGAATCGACGCATGCGGCGCCGGTTGGCGATCGTCGCGTTGACGATGTTCGGCTTTGGCTTCGCGCTGGTACCGTTCTACGACCAGATATGCAAGGCGCTGGGCGTCAACAATCTCGCCGCCGCCGAAGCTGCCGCGCCAACCAACACTCAGGTCGACGTCTCGCGCAATGTCACTGTCGAATTCGACGGCAATGCGCATGGCCTGCCCTGGCGCGTCCATGCGCTCGACGGCCGGGTCGTCGTGCACCCCGGGGAACTGGTGCAGGTGGTCTACGAAGCCGTGAACGAGCGCAATCACCCGGTGACGGCGCAAGCGATTCCCAGCTATGGCCCGCAGGTCGCGGGGCAATATTTCCGAAAGGTCGAGTGTTTCTGCTTTCAGCAGCAGACCCTCGCCGCCGGGGAGACGCGCAGAATGCCGGTGGTGTTCTCGGTCGATCCGGCGCTGCCGAAGGACATCGGGACGATAACGCTTTCGTATACCTTCTTCCAGGTCGCCGGAACGGAGGGAAGCAAGTGATGGCAGACAGCCCGCCGCGCGCGTCGATTGCCGAGGCAGCGCGCACCGTGCTGTGGGCGTTCTTCGGTGTGCGCAAACGCGTCGCGCACGAGCGTGCCGCGACGCGTATCACGCCGCTGCAAGTTGCGGCAATTGCCTTGGTGCTGGTTTTGTTGTTCATCTTCACGCTGATCACGATCGTACGCTTCGTGGTCGGCCAGTAATCGGAATTCCACGACAGGAGAGCGCAAGATGGGGCAGTCCACTTCCGCCCAGCACGGGCAGCAACACTATTACGTACCGCAGCCGATGGCGTGGCCGATCTTGGGTTCGTCGGCCCTGTTCCTGATGGCGGTCGGCGCGGTGCTGATATTCAATTCGACCTCCGCGGGCTGGATACCGCTGGCGCTCGGTACGGTCCTGATCCTGTACATGATGTTCCGCTGGTTCGGCGATGTGGTTCGCGAATCCGAGGCGGGCAAGTATGGCGCCTGGGAGGACATGTCCTTTCGCTGGGGGATGAGCTGGTTCATCTTTTCCGAAGTGATGTTCTTCGCCGCCTTCTTCGGTGCGCTGTTCTACATTCGAGTACTCTCGGTGCCCGACCTGGCAAGCCTCGAGCACAAGGAACTGCTCTGGCCGGGATTTACCGCGCACTGGCCATCCGCCGGACCGGCCTTCGCGGAAAAATTCTCGCCGATGGCTGCCTGGGGTGTCCCCGCGATCAATACCCTGCTCCTTCTCAGTTCGGGGCTGACCGTGACGATCGCGCATATTGCACTGAAGAAGAACAACCGTAGCCAGCTGAACCTGTTCCTCGCGTTGACCGTGCTGTTGGGCGCACTGTTTCTCTCGCTGCAGATCTACGAATACGGGCACGCCTATGCGGAGCTAAACCTCAAGCTCACCACCGGCGCGTATGGCTCGACCTTCTTCATGCTGACCGGATTCCATGGTTTTCACGTCACCATGGGGACGATCATGCTGGCGGTGATTCTTTCGCGCTGTCTTGCCGGACATTTCAAGCCCGACCACCACTTCGCATTCGAGGCCGTCGCCTGGTACTGGCACTTTGTCGACGTTGTTTGGCTGGGCCTGTTCATATTTGTGTATTGGTTCTGAGGGCAAGGCCTTATTGGAGGCATCCGAATAAAAAGGAGGCGCCCCATAAGCGTCGGTGGAGGAGAAGAAGCAAGGCTGCCGCGCCCCACGGGGCGCGGCTTTTTTTTGACACTGGCGCCGACCGACAGGCAGGGACCGGCTACAGGCGATCCGGAAGCAGCCCGAAGTAGTAGCCGCCCATCAAAAAGAGAAACAACGCAATCGACAGCCCGACGCGCAGCGCCAGCGCCTTGACCGTGCGCATCGAGTTTCCTCGATCGCGGTAGACGAATATCAGCGCCGATCCCAGGCTCAGGACGATCAGCGCGAAGATTGCGATAACGATGTAGCGCACGCTATATTGCGAAGAATGGATATCTGTTCTGTTGCGATGTACCAGTTCCGACTAGTGTAGCCGATGCGCGTAACGAACGAGGAGTCTAGCGTTTTTCGCCGAAGCTTTCGTCCTACCTGGCAGGCATTTGCCCTCGCGCTGCTCGCCTGCGCAGCGGGCGTGGCGCTGGGCAACTGGCAGTCCCGGCGCGCCGAAGAAAGGCGCCTGCTGGCGCAGCGAATTGAGATCGCGCAAAGCGGGCCCGCGATCGATCTTCCGCACACGCCGGTTGACGGCGCGGACTTTGCATTGCGCAAGGTTGCCGCGCGGGGGAGGTTTGTCGCCGAACACACCATATTTCTCGAATTCAAGATCCGAAATGGACGTCTTGGTTTCGAGGTGCTGACCCCGTTACGGCTCGCCGAAGGGAACTTGCATGTGCTGGTCAATCGCGGTTGGATCGCAGTGGGGGCGAAATTCGACGTTCCTCCGGAAATCCGTACACCGCAGGGTTCGCTTCGAATCGAAGGCATTGCGCTGGAGCGGCTGCCCCAGGCCTGGGAGGCAGCGCAGGGCGGCAGGCAGGGAAAGGTCTGGCAAAATCTGCGGATCGAGGAGTTTCGCGCGGTCAGTGGCCTTGCCGTGCAGCCGCTGATCATCGAGCAGCGCTCGGAGGTCGATGACGGTCTCGCCCGAAATTGGCCGCGTGTCGATTCGGGTGCGCAGAAGAACGAGATGTATGCATTGCAGTGGTACTCGCTTGCCGCGCTCGCGGTGATACTGTTCCTGGTACTGTCCCTGCGCCGTGAATCGTCCTCCTGATTCGTTGCGAAGCAACCGGCTCAAGCTGATCCTGCTGGCCGGCATCTTTGCCTTGCCCCTGCTGCTTGGTTGGCTTGCGCACCGGTTCGACTGGGCACCCGGGACGACCACCAACTACGGCAGTCTGGTGCAGCCCAGAGAGCTTCCCGATGTGGCGCTTGTCGGCATGGACGGCGCGCGCGCGCGGCTGTCCGCGTGGCGCGGCAAATGGATTTTGCTGCACGTCGATAGCGCGGGATGCGATGCGTACTGCGAGAAGAAGCTCTATTTCATGCGCCAGATACGCAGGGCCCTGGGTAATGATATGCGGCGCGTAGAGCGAGTCTGGCTGGTGACCGGGGATTCCTGGCCGGCCGCGCCGCTGGTCGAGGCCATCAGCGGCACCCATGTGCTGCGTGCAGACAATGAAATGAGCGCCTTCTTTGCCGGCGGCGGTACGCCGGTCGATTCTCTCTTCCTGATCGATCCATTGGGGCGATGGATGATGAGTTTTCCCAGAGATCCGGATCCCTCCAAGATTCTCAAGGATCTGCAGCGATTGATGAAGTACTCGGGCGCCGGATGATGATCGCCGCCTCCGCCCGGGCGCCCCGACGCGGGTCGCATGTTAGAATCACGCCGGCTCGCCGGCACCCATTGGCGCGTCCGGTACGGACTCTCGCCCACTAACTCATGCTCAGTCAGGTTCTTAGCGCCGAATTCGGCAGAACGCTCGCGCAGCGCGCACGGTCGTTCTACGCCCTGACCAAGCCGCGCGTCGTCTCGCTGATCGTCTTCACGGCGGTCATCGGTATGCTGCTCGCGACCCCCGGCATGGTTGAGACGCGTATCCTGCTCGCGGGGACGGCCGGAATCGCGCTGGTGGCCGGCGCGGCCGCCGCGATCAACTGCCTGGTCGAGCAGAAGATCGATGCGCTGATGCAGCGCACCCGCTGGCGTCCGTTGCCGCAGGGTGAACTGACGCCGATACAGACGCTCGCTTTTGCCGGCCTCGTCGGCGGGTTCGGTCTGTGGCTGTTGGTGCATTTCGTCAATGCGCTGACGATGTGGCTGACCCTCGCGACATTTGTCGGCTACGCGGTCGTGTACACCGTGATCCTGAAACCGGCGACGCCGCAGAACATCGTCATCGGTGGTGCCTCGGGCGCGATGCCGCCGGTGCTGGGATGGACTGCGGTGACCGGCGAGGTCGGACTTGAGGCGATGGTCCTGTTTCTCATCATTTTCGCCTGGACGCCACCGCATTTCTGGTCGCTCGCGCTGTACCGAACCGCGGATTACGCGCGGGCCGGGCTGCCGATGCTGCCGGTAACCCACGGCAGCCGGTACACGCGCGTCCAGGTCCTGCTCTACACGCTGATCCTGTTCGCGGTGACGCTCATGCCCTTTTCGATCAGAATGAGCGGCGGACTCTATCTTGCCGTGGCCTGCTTGCTCGGCGCCATCTATATCGGCTATGCGGTGCGAATCCTGCTGACCTATAGCGATGCGCTGGCGCGCCGCTGCTTCCGCTACTCGATCCTCTACCTTGCCGTGTTGTTCGCGGCCCTGCTGGTTGATCACTATCTCACGGTTTAGAGCAGGCGCGGCGCCGTTCGCGGCGTTGCTCGCGGCGTTGCTCGCGCTGTCATCCTGTGAGCGAGCGCCGCGGTTCAAGGGCACCGATATCACTGGCGCGGATTACGGTCGCGTACTGGAGCTTACCGATCACACCGGCCGCGCGCGCAGTCTGCCCGATTTCCGTGGCAAGCTCGTGGTCCTGTTCTTCGGCTACGCCCAGTGTCCCGACGTGTGTCCGACAACGTTGGCCGAACTTGCGCGGGCGATGAAAAGCCTCGGGACGGACGCCGAGCGGGTCCAGGTGCTATTTGTCACGCTCGATCCCGAGCGCGATACGCCGGTGGTGCTCGCGCAGTATGTTCCCGCCTTCGATGCGCGTTTCCTCGGATTGCGCGGCGATGACGAGGCGACGCGGCGCGCCGCCAAGGAATTCAAGGTGTTCTACGAAAAACGTCCCGGAACCGCCGCGGGTTCGTACACCGTCGATCACGGCGCGCAGGTCTATGTCCTCGATACACAGGGACGTTTGCGTCTGTTCGTGCGCTACAACCGGCTTGGCACCGACCTGGTCGATGACCTGCGCAGTCTCCTGCGCGAAGGGCGCTAGGATTCCCGGACGTTACGCGCCCGGCCTTGCCGTCGCGGGCAGGGCCTTCACTGCCGCGCTGCCTGCTTCCATCGTGAGACGCATCTTGGCCATCGCTTTCGCCTCGATCTGACGAATGCGCTCGGCCGAAACTTTGAATTCGGCGGCAAGATCGTGCAGCGTTGCCGCATCCTTCTCGCGCAGCCAGCGTGCCTCGACAATGCGCCGGCTGCGCGCATCCAGCGTCGCAAGCGCCTGAACGAGCCTTGCTGCCTGCCCGCGCTCGGTCTCCATCGATTCGAGGATCGTCGAAGGCTCGGCGCCGGGATCGGTCAGGTAGTGGACCGGTGCATAGGCATCTTCGTCGTCATCCGCCTCGAAGGCGACTTCCTGGCCCGAAAGCCGCGTCTCCATTTCCGCGACTTCCTCTGGCTTGACCTTCAATTCGGCCGCGATGCGTGCGATCTCTTTCTGACCGAGCGGAGCGAGACCCGATTTCATCGAGCGCAGATTGAAAAACAGCTTTCTCTGTGCCTTGGTGGTCGCAAGTTTGACGATGCGCCAGTTACGCAGAACGTATTCATGAATTTCAGCCTTGATCCAATGGATCGCGAAGGACACCAAGCGCACCCCGCGCGCGGGATCGAAGCGCTTCACGGCTTTCATCAGCCCGATGTTGCCTTCCTGGATCAGGTCGGCGTGCGGCAGCCCATAGCCGAGATAGCCGCGCGCGACGGCGACCACCAGGCGCAGGTGGGAGAGCACCAGACTGCGGGCAGCCTCGAGATCTTCGCTGTGCCGGTAGCGGCGCGCCAGTTCCTGCTCTTCCTCCAGGCTCAGCATCGGAAAGCGGCTGACTGCCTGAATATAGGCATCCAGACTCCCGGTTGCCGCGGGCATGGGAATCGCTGCGGAAAGGGACAGGCTCATCGTCGAATTCATCATTTGGTCTCCGGCGGGAAGTTTAGCACTCCATGGCGTAGAGTGCTAAGCGTTCGCAAAAGTTCCCGGGTAAAAGAAGGTGAAAACCCCTTTTCTTAATATATATCTCGTAAGTGTTTACTTACTGCGAGTAAGGCGCCCAGCCACCCGAGCACTCCCGAAAACAGCAGCGTCGCCACCGCGTCACCGAGACCAATGAAGCGCAGATCAAAGCTCGAACCGTAGCTTGAGGCAAGCGACCTCACCTCGCCCCCGAGCAGACCCAGTCCGCCCCCGACAATCGCCAAGGCCAAGACTCCTCCGGCGAGTCCCTGGATCAGACCGAGATACAGGAATGGCCTACGCACGTAAACGTCCGTGGCGCCGATTAGCTTGGCCACCACGATCTCGTCCCTTTGTGTCAGGACCTGCAGCCTGATGGTGTTGAAGGTAATTGCGATCAAACCGAGGGAAAGCAGTGTCGCGAGCAACGCAAGGCTCCATCTGGCCAATGCCGCGAGTGCGGCCAGCCGGCGCGCCCACAGCGCGTCGAGTTGGACGTACTCGACCCCGGGCAGTCCAC
>JAOUFA010000170.1 GCA_029858545.1 Betaproteobacteria bacterium | reverse complement strand
TTCCCGCCGGAGAGGTCGGCTTGATCGAACCGGCGGGCGAGATATGGTCGGTGGTGACCGAGTCGCCGAAGATCCCGAGGATCCTGGCCCCTGCGATGCCCGCCACGCGGCCCGGTTGCATCAGGAAATCGTCGAAGAACGGCGGTTCGGCGATGTACGTGGAGTCGGGCCAGCTGTACACCTGGCCGGACGGCGCGGCGATCTTCTGCCACAGCGGATTGTCCTTGCCCAGGTCGCGGTACAGGCGTCGGAAGGTGGCGGGGTCCATCGCATGCTTCATCAGCGCTTGCACCTCGTCGGCGGTCGGCCAGATGTGGCCGATGTACACATCTCGCCCGTCCTTCGATTTGCCGAGTGGCTCGGCGCGGAAATCCTTCAACATCGTGCCCGCGATCGCGTAGGCCACCACCAGCGGCGGCGAGGCGAGGAAGTTGGCGCGCAGGTTGGGATGGATGCGCGCTTCGAAATTGCGGTTGCCCGAGAGCACCGCCGCGCAGACCAGATCGTTCTTCACGATCGCTTCCTCGATCGGCTGGGCGAGGGGGCCGGCATTGCCGATGCAGGTCGTGCAGCCATAGGCGGCAACCGAGAAGCCGAGCTTCTCCAGATACGGCAGCAGGCCCGCCTTGGCAAGGTATTCGGTGACCACGCGCGATCCGGGCGCGAGGGTCGTTTTGATATGCGGCTTGACCGTGAGGCCGAGTTCCACCGCCTTCTTCGCGAGCAGGCCGGCGGCGAGCAGCACACCGGGGTTGGAGGTGTTGGTGCACGAGGTAATCGCGGCGATGAGCACGTCGCCGTTTCGCAACTCGGTGCCATCGTAGGCCTTGACGGGTTTGGCGAGGTCCTCGGGCTTCCTGGCGAAACCGTTCTCCGCGACCGGCCTGGAAAACAGCGACGTGAAGCTGCTCTTGACGCGATCGAGCTGGATGCGGTCCTGCGGGCGTTTGGGTCCGGCAAGCGAAGGCATGACGCTCGACAGGTCAAGTTCGATGACCTCGCTGTAGTCGATCTCGCCCTGTGCCGGTATTCCGTACAGGCCCTGCGCCTTGAAGTACGAAGCGAAGGCATCGATTTCCTCCTCGGTACGTCCCGAGCCGCGGAAGTAATCGATCGTCCTGTCATCGACCGGGAAGAAGCCCATGGTCGCGCCGTACTCGGGCGCCATGTTCGCGATCGTCGCCCGATCGGGCAGCGCGAGGCTCGCCGCACCCTCGCCGAAGAACTCGACGAACTTGCCGACCACCTTCGCCTTCCTCAGCATTTCGACGACGGTCAGCACCAGGTCGGTTGCGGTGATTGCCGGGTGGAGCTTGCCCTTCAGGTGTACGCCGACGACGTCGGGCGTGAGGAAGTACACCGGCTGGCCCAGCATGCCGGCCTCGGCCTCGATGCCGCCGACACCCCAGCCGACCACCCCGATACCATTGATCATCGTCGTATGACTGTCGGTACCGACCAGCGTGTCGGGGTAGTAGAGAGGAAACTGAGCGCCGTCCTTGCGATGCACGCCGGGCGCGAGGTATTCCAGGTTCACCTGGTGCACGATGCCGATACCCGGAGGCACGACCTTGAAAGTATTGAAGGCCTGCATGCCCCATTTCATGAATTGGTAGCGCTCTTCGTTTCTCTTGAATTCGAGTTTCATGTTCAGGTCGAGAGCGCTTTTCGTGCCGAAATGGTCGATCTGCACCGAGTGATCGACCACCAGGTCCACCGGCACCAGCGGCTCGATCACCTTCGGATTCTTGCCCATTCGGTTCGCCACGCCGCGCATCGCCGCAAGGTCGCACAGCAGCGGCACGCCGGTGAAGTCCTGCAGCACGATGCGCGCGACGACGAACGGGATCTCGTCGTGGCGCTCGGCGTTCGGTTGCCACGCGGCGAGCTGCCTGATGTGTTCCTCGGTCACTTTCTTGCCGTCGCAGTTCCGGAGCACCGATTCGAGCACGATACGGATCGACACCGGCAGTCGGTCCAGGCGCACGCCGAGCGCACGGCCGAGAGCGGGAAGCGAATAGAGCTTGCCGGTACTTCCCGAGGCGAACCTGAAGTCCTGCAGGGTGGAGAAGGTGTTATGAGTCATGATCAGCGTTCCTTTTTTTGCGGGGTTCGCAGGTAGTCGGTAAATGATTGCGCGCGATACGCGCCGTCGGCGACGAATTGGCCGAGGCGGATGAATTCGGCCGGGTTGTAGATTCCGCCGCTATGCCGGTAGAGCGGCTTGCCGTCGACGTCGTAGAAGTCAAAAGTCGGCGTGCGGTGGACGGACACCGCACGCGCGTAGTCGTTCTCGGGCAGCGCCCTGCCGTCGAATCCAGTGATCGGCTGCGAGCCGCGCGTGTCTATCGCGACGGCGACAAACTCGCGTCGATACCAGTCCTGCACGTCCTGGCGCGACAGCACTTCCCTGCGCATGCGTGCGCAATACGGGCAGGCCTCGAAGTGATACATCACCACCACGCCCTTGCGGCCGCTCGTGCGGGCCTCTTCGGCTTCGGCCCTGAGGTCGCCGAGAAACAGGCGGAAGAAATCCTCCGACCGGTCGACGTCCTGACCGAATGCACGTGCGCCGGCGAGGGCCGCGAACAGCGCGAACAGCGCGAGTCTGCGAAGCGCGAGGGTCATCGCTCAGATCACCATCAGGTCGACGAACTCATGCACCGGCGTTTTCGCCAGCTGCGCGCCATCCATGCACAGATCGAGAATCCGCTGGCGCTGCTTGTCCGGGAAACGCCGTGCGAGGTTGGTCTTGAACTTGTCGACCAGCACCGGCATGCCTTCCTTGCGCCGGCGCTTGTGGCCGATGGGGTATTCACAGACGAATTCGCCGAGTTTCTTGCCGTCCTTGAACTCGACGGTCAGTGCGTTGGCGATCGAGCGCTTTTCCGGGTCGTGGTAGTCGCGCGTGAAGCCGGAGTCCTCGACGCAGCGGATCCTCGCGCGCAGCGCATCGATGCGCGCATCGGACGCTACGCGGTCCTCGTAATCGGAGGCGGTGAGCCGGCCGAACAGGATCGGCACGGCTACCATGTACTGGATGCAGTGGTCACGGTCGGCAGGATTGTCGAGCGGCCCTTGCTTGTCGATGATACGCAGGCAGGCCTCATGGGTACGGATGGTGATGCTCTGGATATCTTCGGGGCTGCGACCCGCCTTCTTCAGTTCGGCGTGGATATCCATCGCGCACTCGACCGCCGTCTGCGAATGGAACTCGGCCGGGAAGGAGATCTTGAACAGCACGTTCTCCATCACGTAGGAGCCGAAGGGGCGCTGGAACTTGAACTCGGCGCCCTTGAAGAGCACATCGTAAAAGCCCCAGGTCTTGGCGGTGAGCACCGACGGGTAGCCCATCTCACCGGTCTTCGCGATGAGCGCAAGGCGCACCGCGCGCGAGGTGGCATCGCCCGCGGCCCAACTCTTCCTGCTGCCGGTATTCGGTGCGTGGCGGTAGGTGCGCAGCGACTGTCCGTCGACCCAGGCGAGCGACACCGCGTTGATTGTTTCATCGCGCGAGAGGCCCAGCAGCATTGCGACCACCGCGGTCGAGGCAACCTTGACCAGCACCACGTGATCGAGACCGACCTTGTTGAAGCTGTTGTCGAGGGCGAGCACGCCCTGGATCTCGTGTGCCTTGATCATCGCGCCGAGCACGTCCTTCATCACGAGCGGCGGCTTGCCGTTCGCCACGGCGGTGCGCGAGAGCCAGTCGGCGGTGGCGAGGATGCCGCCCAGGTTGTCCGAGGGGTGACCCCACTCGGCGGCGAGCCAGGTGTCGTTGAAATCAAGCCAGCGGATCATCGCGCCGAGGTTGAACGCGGCCTGCACCGGGTCCAACTGGAACGAGGTACCGGGAACCTTGGCACCGTTGGGCACCACCGTGCCCGGGACGATCGGCCCGAGCAGCTTGGTGCAGGCCGGATATTCGAGCGCCTCGAAACCGCAGCCGAGCGTGTCCATCAGGCAGTAGCGCGCGGTCTCCCAGGCGTCGCTGCTCCGGATTTCGTACCGGGTCGCGTAATCGGCGATCTTGGCGAGCACCTCGTCGGGCGCCGGCCTGACGTTCGAAACATGCGAAGACATCACTCCTTCTCCGAAAGCGGACAGAAAGTGTATTCGGCGCCTCCGGCGCGCGGGCTGTGGCGCGCCGGCGAGGGGGCGGTGCGCGCATCGGGGTCCTTGTCCCACCATGCCGCGCGCCCCTTCTTCTGCGACGCGAGTTCCTCGGGATGCTGCGCGAGATACCGGCGCATGAAGCGCGTGAGGTCGGATTCGTAGTCGGCCATGCTCAGCTCCTGTCCTTGAGGGAACTCCACTTGCGATTGTCCGGGCCGGTGTAGTGGGCGCTCGGCCGGATGATCTTGCCGTCGATGCGTTGTTCGATCACGTGCGCTGCCCAGCCGCTGGTGCGCGAGATCACGAACACCGGGGTGAACATCGCCGTCGGTACGCCCATCATGTGATAGGACACGGCACTGAACCAGTCAAGGTTCGGGAACATCTTCTTCTCGCGCCACATCACGCTCTCGAGACGGTCGGCGATGTCGAACAGTTTCATGTCGCCTGCGCTCTTCGACAGGCGCTGCGCGACGTCCTTGATCACCTTGTTGCGCGGATCGGCGATGGTGTACACCGGATGGCCGAAGCCGATCACGATCTCCTTCGTCTGTACGCGACGCACGATGTCGGCCTCGGCTTCATCGGCGTCGGCGTAGCGCGATTGAACCTCGAAGGCAACCTCGTTCGCACCGCCATGCTTGGGCCCGCGCAACGCGCCGATTGCGCCGGTGATCGCCGAGTACAGGTCGGAGCCGGTGCCGGTCACGACGCGTGCGGCGAAGGTCGAGGCGTTGAACTCGTGCTCGGCGTACAGGATGAGCGACGTGTGCATCGCGCGCTCCCACAGCGCGGAGGGCGGTTTGCCGTGCAGCAGGTGCAGGAAATGCGCACCGATCGAGTCGTCGTCGGTCTCGACCTCGATCCGGCGTCCGTTGTGGCTGTAGTGGTACCAGTAGAGCAGCATCGAGCCGAAGCTCGCCATCAGGCGGTCGGCGATGTCGCGCGCGCCGGCGACGTTGTGGTCGTCCTTCTCCGGTACGAGGGTGCCCAGCACCGAGCAGGCGCTTCTCAGTACGTCCATCGGATGGGCTGAAGGCGGAATCCATTCGAGCGCCGCCTTGAGGTTGGCGGGCAGTCCGCGCAGCGCCTTCAGTTTCCTTTTGTACGCGGCAAGCTCGGCCTTGTTCGGCAGCCGTTCGTGCACCAGCAGGTGGGCGATCTCCTCGAACTCCGCCTCGTCGGCGAAGTCGAGGATGTCATAGCCGCGGTAGTGCAGGTCATTCCCGGTACGGCCGACCGTGCACAGCGCGGTATTGCCCGCGGCGACGCCCGAGAGCGCGACCGATTTCTTGGGCTTGGGGGCGTTTGGCGGGATGGATTCGCTCATGACAGGATCTCCCTGCTTATTACGGTCAGGTTACTTGGATTTCGCGAACAACGCGTCGAGTTTCTGCTCGTAGTCGTGATAGCCGAGATGGTCGTACAACTCGGCGCGGGTCTGCATGCGATCGATCATGTTCCTTTGCGTTCCATCGCGGCGTACCGCCTGGTAGACGCCGAGCGCCGCCTGGTTCATCGCGCGGAACGCCGAGAGCGGGTAGAGCGCGATCGAAACCCGGGCCGAGCGCAGTTCGTCCAGTGTGAACAGCGGCGTCGCGCCGAACTCAGTGATGTTGGCGAGCACCGGTACCTGCACCGCGTCGACGAATCGGCGGTACATGGCAAGCTCGGTCATCGCCTCGGGGAACACCATGTCGGCGCCGGCTTCGACATACGCGAGCGCACGCTCCAGCGCACGCTCCAGGCCCTCGCTCGCGAGCGCGTCGGTGCGGGCCATGATGCCGAAGGACACGTCGCTACGCGCATCGACCGCCGCCTTGATGCGATCGACCATCTCTTCCTTCGAGACGATTTCCTTGCCGGGGCGGTGGCCGCAGCGCTTGGCGCCGACCTGGTCCTCGATATGCATCGCCGCCGCGCCGTATTTGACCAGCGAGCGGGTGGTGCGCGCGACATTGAAGGCGCTTGCGCCGAACCCGGTATCGACATCGACCAGCAGCGGCAGGTCGCAGACATCGGTGATACGGCGCACATCGGTGAGCACGTCGTCGAGGTTCGAGATTCCGAGGTCGGGCAGGCCCAGCGAGCCGGCTGCGACCCCGCCGCCGGAGAGGTAGATCGCCTTGTAGCCCGAGCGTTTCGCAAGCAACGCGTGGTAGGCGCATATCGCGCCGATCACTTGGAGAGGCGATTCGTCCTTCAGCGCCTGCCTGAACCTCGCCCCCGGGGTTGCCTGAGTCATCGATCCGTCGCCTTTTCTGACAGGAAGGCATGGCACTGCGGCGCGCAGTGCCGCGGTGCCATGCATGGTCTTTCTACAGCAGATGCTTGATGCCGTCGCGCTCTTCGTGGAGTTCCTTGAGCGTCGCATCCATGCGCTTGCGGCCGAACTCGCTCACCTCGAGACCCTTGACGATGTTGTACTGGCCGTTCTTGCAGGTTACCGGATAGCCATAGAGCACGCCTTCGGCGATGCCGTAGCTGCCGTCGGCAGGAATGCCCATCGACACCCAGTCGCCGTCGGGTGTGCCGAGCGTCCAGTCGCGGATGTGATCGATCGCCGCGTTGGCCGCGCTCGCCGCCGACGAGAGTCCGCGCGCCTCGATGATTGCCGCGCCGCGCTTTTGCACGGTCGGGATGAAGTTGGACTCGAGCCAAGCCTGGTCGTTGATCTGCGGCCAGACCTTCTTGCCCTCGCACTCGGCCTGGAACAGGTCGGGATATTGCGTCGCCGAATGGTTGCCCCAGACGGCGACCTTCCTTACCGAGGCGATCGGCTTGCCGAGCTTTTGCGCGATCTGCGAGATTGCGCGGTTATGGTCGAGCCGCATCATGCTCGTGAATTGCGCAGGTTTCAGGCCGGGTGCGTTCTTCATGGCGATCAGGCAGTTGGTATTCGCGGGGTTGCCGACCACCAGCACCTTGACGTCGCGCCGTGCGACGGCATCGAGCGCCTTGCCTTGGGGCGCGAAGATCTTGCCGTTCGCCTCGAGCAGGTCCTTCCTCTCCATGCCCGGGCCGCGCGGGCGCGCGCCGACGAGCAGTGCGACGCCGGCATCCTTGAACGCGATCATCGGGTCGGAGGCGGCGAGCATGCCGTGCAGCAGGGGAAAGGCGCAGTCGTCGAGTTCCATCATCACGCCCTTGAGGGCCTTTTGCGCCTTCTCATCGGGAATTTCGAGAAGTTGCAGGATGACGGGCTGATCCTTGCCGAGCATATCGCCCGAGGCGATGCGAAACAGCAGGCTGTAGCCAATCTGGCCGGCGGCGCCGGTTACCGCGACCCGTACGGGTGCTTTGGACATGATGACTCCGAATATGTGGTAGTGGGAAAATGGAAGCGGAGGCGGGGCACGATGTGCAGGCTGGCGCAAGCGGCGCGGGCGCGATCGAAGGCAAGAGCAAAACAACAGCGCGCGGCAGCAGGATGCCGCGATGGTAAGCGCCGGGTGGGGCC
>JAOUFA010000169.1 GCA_029858545.1 Betaproteobacteria bacterium | reverse complement strand
TACGCCGGCGTTCATCAAGGGCGTGGTGAACCTGCGAGGGGTGATCGTGCCGATCGTCGACCTGCGCATCAAGTTCGGCGATGCAGAGCCGAAATACGATCAGTTCACGGTGGTGATCGTGCTGAGCGTACTGGGACGTGTGGTCGGCGTGGTGGTCGACGGCGTGTCGGATGTCACCATCCTTGCCGCCGATCAGGTAAAGCCCGCTCCGGAACTCGGCACGCTCGACACCAAGTTCGTGACCGGAATGGGTACGGTCGATCAACGCATGCTGATTATCGTCGATATCGAGCGGTTGCTCTCGTCCGCCGAAATGCAGCTCTTCGAGCGTATTGCGGCGAATTGATCGGCTTGCCGGCAGGCAATTGCCGGCGTAGCTCATGGTCGGCGCGCCGAATCTGCCTGCGCGCCGAATGATTGCAAGGCAATCCGCAGCGGCGTCGCATGCGACGCCGGTTTCCGCTAGCGCCTTTGGCGCTTCACGGCTCGGCGTTCGCAAAGACCGATACAATCGGCGCCTTTCGCGCGATTCGGGAGGCTGGGGTGACGAAGCAGGGAACGATTTCCTCGCGACGAGGGGTGTTCTTGCTCGCGTTGCTGGCGGTTGCTTTCGCCGGCAACCATGTCGGGGCGCGGCTCGCTTTCGATCACGGTACGAGCATACCGGCCGCGGTGGCGGTGCGCTCGGGCATCACCGCGCTGGCCATGTTTGTACTCATGCGCATGGCGGGCGTTACGATCGGGCTCGATCGCCGGGTTCTCGCACGGGGCGTCGGCATCGGGGCGCTGGTCGCGCTGCAAAGCTATTGCCTTTATTCGGCGGTGGCGCGGATTCCGGTAGCGCTCGCGCTGCTCGCCTTCAATACTTATCCGCTCTTGCTAGTTCTGCTCATTTGGGCAACCGGCGGCGGTCGACCATCGAAGCGAGTATTGATCGCGATTCCCGCGGCTCTGTTGGGGCTGCTGCTCGCGCTTGATGTTCTCGGTTCCATCGAGCGCATGTCGGGCCGCTGGTCGGAGATCGGCGCAGGGATCGTCTGGTCGATGGGCGCCTCGCTATCCTTCACGTTGGTGCTCCATTTTACGGCTCGTGGTCTGCGCGATCTGGACGGCAGACTGCGTAGTATGCTGACCATGGGGGTTGCGGCGATCATTACCGGTCTCGCCGGTGCCGCGACGCACAGTCTTTCCCTGCCGGCCGACGCGCAGGGTTGGCTGGGTCTGGGTTTGCTCACGCTGCTCTACGGCAGTGCCATCTCGGTGATGTTCGCGATCGTGCCCAGGCTCGCCGTGCCGGGCAATATCGCCGCGCTCAATGTCGAGCCGGTGGTGGCGCTGTTCCTGGCGTGGGCGATTCTCGGGCAGGCGGTCGGCGGGACGCAGATTCTCGGGGCGCTGGGGGTGGTCGGCGCCATCAGTTTGATTGCGACGGATAAGTCGCGCTCGCGCTAGCGGCCGCAGGATTCAGGGCGGTCGGGCCGCTACCCGCAAAGCCTGTCAGGCGGCAGCGCCGCGGCGTGGCCACTCCGCTGGGGCGATCAGTTATGCCGCCACCGCGCGGACCTCGGCCAGATCGATGATGCCCTCCAGGCATTTCTCGATGCCATCCTGCTTGAGAGTGCGCATGCCCTTGCGGATTGCCGCCTCACGCAGTTCGTCCGCCGATGCGCGGCGCCGGATCTGCGGCCGCAGGTCCTGAGTCGACACGAGGAGTTCGTGCAAGCCGATTCGACCGGCGTGTCCGGACTGTTTGCACACGTCGCAGCCTCGCGCCTGCGCGATGCGCAGATCGTTCCCATAGCGCTCGCGCCATTCGTGCATCACCGTTTTTTCGTCGAGCGGCGTCTCGAAGCAGTACTCTTTCACGAGTTCAGCGAGTTCCGTCTTGGATGGGACGGTCAGTATCTTGCATTTGTCGCACAGCTTTCTCGCCAGGCGCTGCGCAAGCACGCCGGTGAGCGAGTCGGCGAAGCTGAAGGGGTCCATCCCCATTTCAAGCAGGCGGACGACGGTTTCTGGTGCGCTGTTGGTGTGCAGGGTCGAGAGCACCACGTGTCCGGTGAGCGAGCCTTCGATCGCCATCGACGCGGTGACCGCGTCGCGCATTTCGCCCACCATGATGATGTCCGGATCGCCGCGCAGGAACGAGCGCAGTGCGGCGGCGAAGGTCCAGCCGGCGCGCGGATTGACCTGCACCTGGCGCAGGCGCGGCTGGGTAATTTCCACCGGATCTTCGGCGGTCCAGATCTTGCGGTCGGGAGAATTGAGCACCGCGAGCAGCGAGTGCAGGGTGGTGGTCTTGCCCGAACCGGTGGGACCACATACCAGAATCAGGCCGTAGGGACGCGTGAGCAGCTGGCGCACCTGTTCGACCACCGGCTCGCGCAGCCCGATCTGGTTGAGCGGCAGCGGTTCGCCGCTGTGAAGCAGGCGCAGCACGACGTCCTCCAGCCCATTCTGGGTTGGAATCGTGGCGACGCGGAGATCGAGGCGCGCGGGACCGAACTGCCCGAACTTGATGCGTCCATCCTGGCCGATGCGGCGCTCGGCGATATCCAGGCCGGCCATGATCTTGATCCGCGAGACGATCGCGCTGCGGAAACTGGCGGATACCTCAAGGTAATCCTGCAGCATGCCGTCCTTGCGAAAGCGTATCGTGACGTTCTTCCTGCCGGGATTGGTTTCGACGTGAATGTCGGAGACGCGCGCCGCGTGCGCGTCGAGAATCATCGCATTGACCATGCGAACGAGTGTGTTGTCGGAGTCCAGGATCTGCGCGTCGTCGTCGGGCTCATCGGCGGACTCCGTTGCCAGCTGCGTCGCCAGGTCGTCGATGCGGTCCGTCGTTACCTGGGGCGGATAGAGATGATCGACGGTGCGGACGATGTCCTCGCGGCTCGCCATCACCGGCACCACCGGGCCCTGGGTAAGGAAGCGAATGCGCTCGATCGGCAAGGGGTCGAGAGGGTTCTCCATCGCCACCACGAGTGCCGAGCCGTCCATGCACAAAGGCACCAGGATGTGTTCGCGCACGATCCGGTCCGGCACCATCTTTACGGTCTCCGGGTCGATGCGGAATTTCTTCAGATCCACAGAGGGAATGCCGAGCTTCTTGGTCATCACGCGCAGCAGGTCCTGTTGCGTGATGTGACCTCTTTCGACGAGTATCTCGCCGAGCGGCTTGCTGCGATTGCCCTTCTGGCGATCGAGCGCCTGGACCAGTTGCTCGTCCCGGATCAGCCCCATTTCGATCAGCGCGGTGCCGAGCTTCTTCATCGGCATCCGGCGCTGGCGGGCGATTTCCTTGTGGAGTTCCTCGGCCGAGATCACGCCGGATTCGGCCAGGATGTCGCCGAGCTTTTGCGAGCGCAGGACCCGCTGCTCGTCCAGTCCCGACTCGATGGCAGTCGGGGTAATGAGATTTTCCGTAACAAGCATTTCACCGAGCGGCCTGCCGATTTGCTGCGCCTGAATCGCACTGGACGGAACGAAGGTGCGTTGCACCAGTTTGTCCTCTCCCTGGATGTAGAGGAACAACCCGAATGACTGCAGATCGAAGCCCACCGTTTCACCGCTGAGTGCGTCGCCGTCCTTGAATTCCACCTTGAACGGTAGCTTTTCGGGGAGCCGTACGCGCTCGCCCGAGCGTTGCTCGATTTCCGAAATTCTCGGTTTGATGCGCAACGGGCGCGTGAGTCTGAGCGCCTTGACATCGGCGAACGGGATCTCGATGTTGGCGCGTCCGCGCGCGGGAAGGAATTCTATGACGCCGGTGTCCGCGAGAAACCGGGTGAGTGACCCGTTCAGGGATTGCCCGCGCATCAGCATCAGACTCGCCGGCTCGGGTCCGGTTGCTTCTGCCTCCCTGGGCAACTCATAGAATTTCGGCAGCGGCCATTCGAAGTTGATGAACATGGTGCCTTGAAGTCGCTCCCTCGGTGCGATGTTTGCCATGGAATGTAACGATAGACTGCGCGCGAATTTGCGCCAGTGCTTTGGAGCGCCAAGCCTCCATTTCTTACGGACTTTTACCAAACCGATCAGGTGTCGGGCGCGTCGCCCCGCACTCCCGCTTTTTACCGGTCAATTCTTGCAATACCTTGCAATATGCTGGATGCGTGCCTGGGCGCGGGCGAGCGGGCGCTCAGGTTGATCCGGAGGAGTGTATCCTGTCTTGCGAAGAAGACCGCGCTTGCGGGCTTCTTCCTGATTCCGCGCCCGGCCGGACGCGCCAACTGGTCGACGCCGGGCGATTGCGATCAGCTCAAATGCACGTATTCGTACTCGACGGGCAGGTTGTTGATGCCACGGTCGGGAGCCGCGACCCAGGCCGCCATCTTTCCCGGCTGCGCCACTTTCTGCATGAGCGATTGCACATAGGCACGATCGGCCTCGGTCGGCAGCCAGTCGCTGACCCGGCGTGCATACTCTTGCTGGGGAATGATCTTGCCCTCGGGAGTGACCGGCTGTCCCACCCAGGCGCCGATCGAGCGCCGAAAGTGCGGGGAGGGCAGGCTTAGACGCAGGTCGTATCCGGCGCGCTCGATCTGACGGTTCCAGCGCTTGAGGCCAATTTCGCAGTCCTTCAGGTAGGACTCGCGCATGACTTCATTGAGCGCATTGAGCATTGGAATTTCCTCGGTGTTGAGACCGCCTTTGCCATCGGGCGACTCGATGCGGAATTTCGCCTCGCGCAGTACGTGGTCTTCATAGCGTTCTTCGTCGGGCCGTCCCTTCAACCCGTTCGCGAAGCTCGCCGCCGCGTTCGACGAAATCTCCGAGCCGAACAGGTCGAGTGACGACGAACACCAGAAATTCAGGTACTTCTGCAGCAGCGGCAGATCGACGACGCCCGCGCGTCGCAGCGCCGCCGGATCGTCGCTGCCCAGTTCCTTCATCACTTCGAGCGTGCGCTTCACCACGCGTCCGATGCCGGTTTCGCCGACGAACATGTGGTGTGCCTCCTCGGTCAGCATGAAGCGGCAGGTGCGCGACAGGGGATCGAAGGAAGATTCCGCGAGGCTTTTCAACTGATACTTGCCGTCGCGATCGGTGAAATAGGTGAAGCAGTAGAACGACAGCCAGTCCGAAACCGGTTCATTGAAGGTGGTGAGAATCCTCGGTTTGTCGGCATCGCCGGAATGGCGCGCAAGCAATTCCTCGGCCTCCTCGCGACCGTCGCGTCCGAAGTAGGCGTGCAACAAATAGACCATCGCCCAGAGGTGCCGGCCTTCCTCGACGTTCACCTGGAAGAGGTTGCGCAGATCGTACAGGGACGGGCAGGTGTGGCCAAGCAGGCGCTGCTGTTCGACCGAGGCGGGCTCGGTATCGCCCTGCGTGACGATCAGCCGGCGCAGCGTGGAGCGGTATTCTCCCGGAATCTGCTGCCAGACGGGTTGGCCCATGCTGTCACCGAAACCGATGCGGCGATCGGGCACCGCGTCGGCAAGAAAGATTCCCCAGCGGTAGTCGGGCATCTTGACCGCGCCATACTGCGCCCATCCCTCGGCGTCGACCGACACCGCGGTACGCAGATAGACATCGGAATTTTGAAAATCGGTCGGGCCCATTCCCTGCCACCACTCGAGGAAGTGCGGCTGCCAGTGCTCGAGCGCGCGTTGCAGGGTTCGGTCGCCGGAGAGGTTCACGTTGTTGGGGATCTTTTCCGCGTAGTCGATAGTCATGCTGTGGTCCTGTCTAAGATGAAGTTCGGTGGGGGGCGCCGTATGTGCTCGACGCGCTCAAACACGGTCCCAGTTAAATTTTGCCCGGGCGCCGGTACCGTAGACCTTGAGTGCGCCCGTTTCGCCGACCGCATTGGGACGGATGAAGATCCAGTTCTGCCACGCGGAAAGCCGGCTGAAAATGCGCGTCAGCATGGTTTCGCGCCCGGTGAAACGCAGGCTTGCCTCCATGCCGGTGAGCGCATCGGGTGAGAGGCTTGCGCGTTCTTCGATCGCGAGGCGGATTTCGTCCTCCCAGTCGAGATCGTCGGGGGTCGCCGTGACCAGTCCCAGGTCGCGCGCATCATGCGCGTCGAGCATCTCACCGAGCACCTCGCGGGCCGCTGCCACCGGCACCGGATCCTCGCAAAAGCGCGCTTGAATGCGCGTTGCACCGCTTACCGTCGGGAAAGTCCCGAAATTGAAGACCGAGAGCGCGATACGCGGCGCACCGGCGCCATCCTCGGGCAGTTGCAGCATGTAGCTGCGATCGGCGGCGAGCATCAGTTCCGCGAGCGTGCCGGCGAAGCACGAGTCCGGATCGATGATCGCGAACATCGAGCGCGATGAAACATCGAGACGTGCAAGCGTGCGACGCAGCATTCCGATGGTCTCGCGCACGAACCAGTGTGCGGCATGGGATTCGAGCAGGCGGTCGGATTCGAGTACCGCTTCGGGCTTGCCGCGGGTTTTCAGCAGCCACAGGCCAATATCGAGATGGTTGTGCCTGAGCATCAGGATCGCGTCGTCCAGCTCGCGCGCGAGCCTGAGCGGCCACCATTTGGCGCCCGCCGCGAGGATCGCCTCCGGCGTGGCGGGGAGAGCGCCCTCGGGCGCCTTGACGGTGATCGTCGCGGTGCGCGCGGTGGCGTTGAGTTGCACGTCGACCGTCGTGTAGTGATATCCCGACTCATCAATCGTGCGCTCGATCGGGGTGAGCGCGACGCCCTTGCCGCCCGGGCGGTCGGAACGCTTGGCGAGTTCGAGTGCGCGGTTCTTGATCAGGTCGGCGAAGCCCTGCGGTTTAGCCGTCGAATCGACGAGTTTCCACTCCTTCGCGCGATCGGCTCGCACGCCCTCGGCGGTGGTGCAGAAGATGTCGGCAAGGTCTCGCCGTACCTTTCGTTTGTCGATCAGTCGCGTCAGTCCACCGGTGCCCGGCAAGACGCCAAGCAGAGGCACCTCGGGCAGGCTGACCGTGGTCGACCGGTCGTCAACCAGTGCGATTTCGTCGCAGGCGAGCGCGAGTTCGTAGCCACCGCCCGCGGTCGTGCCATTTAGTGCCGCGATGAACTTGAGCCCGGACCGTTCACTCGAATCCTCGATGCCGTTACGCGTCTCGTTGGTAAACTTGCAGAAGTTCACCTTCCAGGCATGGGTGCTCGTGCCGAGCATATAGATATTCGCGCCGGAGCAGAACATGCGGCTCTTGCCGCTGGTCATGATTACCGCCTTGACCTCGGGATGTTCGAAGCGCACGCGATTGAGCGCGTCGTGCAACTCGATGTCGACTCCCAGGTCGTAGGAATTGAGCTTGAGCTTGTAGCCCGGTACGAGTCCCTTGTCCTCGGCAACATCGAGGAGGAGAGTCGCGATCTCGCCTTCGCAGGTGAGTTTCCAGTGGCTGTAGCGCCCGGGATGGGTATCGAAGCTGACGAGAAATCCGCCTGCTGGCAGGGGTGCGTTCATTAAGACCTCCTTACGAAATTCCGGGGTGTACTGGCGCAAAGCGCCGTTCAGCGTGTCGAAAGCGACAGATTGCGTGGCGCGTCCCGGGTAATGATTCCATGCAGGCGCACTCTCAGTTCGCCCAGCGCCTGCCGGAGCGGTTTGCCCGAGGTGTCGAGCGAAAGATCGGCGCGCGCGTACAACCGGTCGCGTTCCTTCA
>JAOUFA010000168.1 GCA_029858545.1 Betaproteobacteria bacterium | reverse complement strand
TGGTCGAGCCCTTCCTGGACGACCCGCATACCATCGCCGCCGGCGGCACCGTGCGCATCGCCAACGGCTGCACCGTCGAGGGAGGCTTCGTGACGCGCGTCGACCTGCCGACCGATCCGCTCGCGTTGATGCAGATCGTCGAATACCTGCGCGCCTTCCTGTTCGGCCGGCTCGGCTGGTCGGCGGTCAATGCGATGCTGGTGATATCGGGGGCATTCGGCGTGTTTCGCCGCGAGGCCGTGATCCGCGCCGGCGGCTACCGATCCGACACTCTGGGCGAGGACATGGAACTGGTCCTGCGCCTGCACCGCCTGTACCGGACCGAGGGCCGGCCGTATCGCATCGTCTTCGTTCCGGAGCCGATCTGCTGGACCGAGGCACCCGAGTCGTTGCGCGTGCTGAAGAGTCAGCGCGTGCGCTGGCAGCGCGGCCTCGCCGAAAGCCTTATGATGAATCGGGAGTTGCTGTTCCATCGTCGCGGCGGCTGGCCCGGATGGGTCGCGATGCCGTTCATGATCGCCTTCGAGTGGCTCTCGCCGCTGCTCG
The DNA here is from genome assembly GCA_029858545.1 of Betaproteobacteria bacterium. Taxonomy (GTDB): domain Bacteria; phylum Pseudomonadota; class Gammaproteobacteria; order Burkholderiales; family SG8-39; genus JAOUFA01. The sequence goes on along the minus strand of JAOUFA010000168.1, from coordinate 7,143 downwards.
AACTGGGAGGCTACCTGTTCATGATCGCCGGATCACTGCTCGGCGTGGTGTCATGGTCCGCGACCTGGGTGTTCCTTGTCTTGGCGCTCGGGCTGGGGATACTGCTGTCGGTCAATGCCCTGCTGCTGGAGGAACTCTCGTTTCACATCTACACACGTTTTCGCCATACCGCGCTGCTGGTCCTGGTGGCGGTCCTGGAGAACTTCGGCTACCGGCAACTGATCGGCTGGTACCGGCTGGTCGGCCTCGCGCGCTGGGCGCTGGGCAGCGAGGCGCATTGGGGTAAGATGACGCGCTCGGCAAGCTGGCAGAAGAAGAACTGAGAAGACGCAGGGGCGAGACACCCTTTTTACCCCCGCACATCCTGAGCCGGAGCAAGTGAATCTGACCCTTTTCGATCTCGACAACACCCTCCTCGCAGGCGACAGCGACTATGAATGGGGCCAGTTCCTCATCGATCGCGGAATCCTCGACCGGGCAGATTACGAAGCGCAAAACGCCGCTTATTTCGAACAATACAAAGCAGGCACGCTCGACATCCACGAGTACCTCGGCTTCGCGCTGGGTCCGCTCGCGGCGCACGGCGCCGACGAACTCGGCTGCTGGCACGCGCAATTCATGCAAGCACGCATCCTGCCGATGATTACCCCGGCGGCGCGGGCGATCGTACACCGGCACCTCGACGCCGGCGACCTGTGCGCGATCGTCACCGCGACCAACAGTTTTGTCACCGCGCCGATTGCGCGGGAATTCGGCGTGCCGCATCTGGTCGCCACCGAGCCCGAGTCGGCAGAGGGCCGTTTCACCGGTCGTGTGCTCGGCACGCCGTGCTTTCGCGAGGGGAAGATCCGGCGGGTCGACGAATGGCTCGCCGCGCTCGGCCACCGTTTCGGGGATTTCACGGAGAGCGTGTTCTACAGCGACTCGCACAACGACCTGCCGCTGCTCGAGCGCGTCAGCCGCCCGGTGGCGGTGGACCCCGACGCGCTGCTTGCCGCCGAGGCCGGGCGACGGGGATGGCAGGTCCTCTCCTTGAGACGGCAAACATGATCCAGCGACTGATCCGCCGCGTTCTCGGCCTCGCGGTCGAAACGCCGCAGCGCGTTCGCCGTGCCAAGCACGGCCTCGCGCGCGACGCACTCACTCCCGGCGCCCTCAAGGTCTGCGAAGTGCTGCGCGACGCGGGCTACTCGGCCTACGTCGTGGGCGGCGCGGTGCGCGACCTGCTGCTCGGCTTCGTGCCCAAGGACTTCGACGTCGCGACCGACGCGCGGCCCGAGGAGGTGAAGCCGCTGTTTCGCCGCGCAATGGTCATCGGCCGGCGTTTCCGTCTGGTTCACGTAATGCTCGGCGGCGAAACAGTCGAAGTGTCCACCTTTCGCGCCGCCGACCTCGAAACCACGCAGAAGGACGAGCATGGCCGCGTGCTGCGCGACAACGTATTCGGGTCTCAGGAAGACGACGCACGCAGACGCGATTTCTCGGTCAACGCGCTGTATTACGACCCGGCGACCGAGGAGGTCATCGACTATCACGGCGGTCTTGCCGACCTCAAGAAGCGCGTGATGCGCGTGATCGGCGATCCCGAAGAACGCTATCGCGAGGACCCGGTGCGTATGTTGCGCGCGGTGCGCCTCGGCGCGAAGCTCGGGCTGACCCTCGACGCGACCACGCGCGCGCCGATCCGCCGCCTCGCGCCGCTTCTCGAACGCGTGCCGCCCGCGCGCCTGTTCGACGAAATGCTCAAGCTCCTGCTCTCGGGCCATGCGAGCGCCTGCCTGCGCCAGTTGCGCGAGGTCGGCCTGCACAAAGGCGTGCTGCCGATGCTCGACGTGATCCTCGATCAGCCGCTCGGCGAACGATTCGTGACCCTGGCGCTCGGCCAGACCGACGCGCGCGTGCTCGCCGACCGGCCGGTATCGCCGGCGTTCCTGTTCGCGGCGCTTCTCTGGCATGAAGTGCTCGCCGCCTGGAAGTCGCATCGCGCCCAGGGCGAACCGAGCGCGCTTGCGCTCGAAGCGGCAATGGACGAGGTGCTCGACACCCAGTGCGAAAAGCTCGCGATCACGAGAAAGCTTACCGCGACGATGCGCGAGGTCTGGGCGATGCAGCCTCGCTTCGAAATGCGCTCGGGACAGCGCCCCTGGCGCCTGATCGAAGCCGAGCGCTTTCGCATGGGCTACGACTTTCTCGCGCTGCGCGCGGCGAGCGGTGAAGTGAGCGCCGACCTTGAAGTGTGGTGGCGCACCTTCCAGAGCGCGGATGACGAGACGCGCAAGGAAATGTTGCTGCCCGACACGGGTCCAAAGAAGCGCCGGCGCCGCCGCAAGAAGAGCCCCGGCGCATCGGCGTCGCCCAGCACCGATTGAGCAAGCCGCGTGAACAAAGCCGCCGCTTACATCGGTCTGGGGGCGAACCTCGTCCAACCCCGCGAGCAGGTGCTCGCGGCGATCGGCGAACTCGGCCGGTTGCCCGACACGCGCGTGCTCGCGCAGTCCGCCCTGTATCGCAGCGCGCCGCTCGGCAACACGGATCAACCGGATTTCGTCAACGCCGTGGCGCGCATCGAAACCGGTCTGCCGCCCGAGCGGCTGCTGGTCGCGTTGCACGACATCGAATCCCGTCATGGACGCCGGCGCAGCGTCGCCAACGCGCCGCGCACCCTTGACCTCGACCTGCTGCTCTACGACACGCTCACCATCGAGCAGGCGGGTCTTTCGGTCCCGCACCCGCGCATGCACCAGCGCGCCTTCGTGCTCGCGCCGCTGGTCGAACTCGATCCGGATGCGGACATACCCGGCCACGGCCGTGCGGTCGACTGTCTGGCGCATTGCGTCGGGCAGCGCATCGAGAAGATCGCGCGATGAGCTTCGCGATGCCCCCCGTCGCGACGATTCTGCTGCTCGCCGCCTCGAACGTGTTCATGGCCTTCGCCTGGTATGCCCATTTGCGCAACCTGGCGACCTATCCCTGGTATGTCGCGGCGCTCGCGAGCTGGGGCATCGCCTTCTTCGAATACCTGCTGATGGTGCCGGCGAACCGCATTGGCTACGGTGCGCTCACCCTGTCGCAACTGAAGATTCTCCAGGAGGCGATCACCCTCGCGGTGTTCGTGCCTTTTGCGGTGCTCTACATGAACCAGCCGGTCAAACTCGACTACCTGTGGGCATCGCTGTGCATCATGGGCGCGGTGTACTTCATCTTCCGGAGCTGAGTGTGGAGCGCATCCGTTACCTGGTGGTCGAAGGACCGATCGGCGCGGGCAAGACCACGCTCGCGCGCAAACTCGGCGCGCGCCTCGCCGCCGATCTGCTGCTCGAACAGCCCGGCGAGAATCCGTTTCTCGAGCGCTTCTACAGGGATATGACGCGCTACGCGCTGCCGACGCAGTTGTTCTTCCTGTTTCAGCGCGCCAAGCAGCTCGAGCCGCTCGCCCAGCCCGACATGTTCGCGCGGTCCGTGGTCGCCGATTTCCTGCTCGACAAGGACCCATTGTTCGCGCGCATTACGCTCTCGGCCGACGAATTCGCGCTGTACCGGCAGATCTACGAGTCGCTGCGGCTGCGCGCGCCGGTCCCCGACCTGGTCGTCTACCTGCAGGCGAGCGCTGACGTGCTGATCGAGCGCGTCAGGCGCCGCGGCATCGGCTACGAGCGCGCGATCGACGAGGACTACCTCGCGCTGCTCGCCGAGGGCTACACGCGCTTCTTTCACCAATACAGCGCCGCGCCGGTGCTGATCGTCAATTCGGAGAACCTCAACTTCGTCGAGCGCGATCCCGATTTCGAGCTGCTCATCGAGCGCATGCGCACGATGAAGAGCCGTCGCGAATACTTCAACCTGGGCTAGTGATGGACATCGTCCACGACATCGCAATCCTGCGACGCCTCACCGCCCCGGCGGGCACGGTAGGCCTTGTACCGACGATGGGCAACCTGCACGCCGGCCACCTGGCGCTCGTGGGGCTCGCCAAGCGGCGCGCCAAGCACGTGGTGACGAGCATCTTCGTCAACCGTCTGCAGTTCGCGCCCCACGAGGACTTTGACCGCTACCCGCGTACCTTCGAGGCGGACTGCGCGAAACTCGCCGCCGAGGGCGTCGACATCGTGTTCGCGCCCGATGAGCGCCTGCTCTACCCGGAGCCGCAGCAGTACATCGTTCAGCCGCCACCGATGGCAAACGAACTGGAGGGCCGGTTCCGCCCCGGTTTCTTCAATGGCGTGGCGACCGTGGTGCTGAAGCTATTCAACTGCGTGCAGCCGGCGGTCGCCGTGTTCGGCAAAAAGGACTACCAGCAGCTTCTCGTGGTGCGCGGCATGGTGCGGCAGTTCGACCTGCCGATCGAAATCGTCGCCGGCGAGACGACGCGCGAGGCCGATGGGCTTGCGATGAGTTCGCGCAACAACTATTTGTCGGCCGCCGAGCGCGCCGAGGCACCGCGACTGCAGCGTACGCTGCGCGAAGTGGGGGCACGCATCGCCGCAGGCGAGCGCGATTACTCGGCACTCGGGGAATCGGCGCTGCGCGAGCTGACGAAGGCGGGCTGGAAGCCTGATTACGTGGAAGTCAGGCGGCGCGCCGATCTCGCGGAACCGCAAGAAACGGACAACAGTCTTGTGGTGCTGGCCGCCGCGCGTCTGGGTGCGACACGTCTGATCGACAATCTGGAAGTGGGTAAAACCTAGCCCGTCGAGCAGCCTGCAAACTACCCCGGATACGGCTCGAACGTCATCGCCTCGACCGCGCAGCCGATCGTCTTGGCGAGCTTGTCCATTGCATCGTCGGTGAGTTGCAGCGCCTGGAAATCGGCGTCACTGCCCTTCGCGGCGATGAAGGCTTTCGCGTCCGCCTCGGTATTCCAGGTTACGACCGGATCGGGGCTCACGCCCGCGACCTGCCGGCAAATCGGGAAACCATCGGACTTGTAGACGATTGCGAACATGCAACCCCCATGTTAACCCACTTGCGCGCAACGACGCGCCCTGAAATTTAACCGAAGGATCGCGATTGTGCCAAGGGATACTGCGCGTTTTCCATTGAAACGTGAAAATCCTGACACAACCGAGAGTTACAAACGCACACGAAGCACGTTCCCGAGAGCGATTCGCGCTGGTGCCGGAAGAGAGACTCGAACTCTCACAGTGTTACCACCGGCGGATTTTGAGTCCGCTGCGTCTACCGATTCCGCCATTCCGGCAATTACTGGCGAAGCGGATTCTATAATGCGCGACGCCCGCCCGTGAGCGCCTTGGCGTGAAATGTTTGCTATGCGCGTCTCAGAGTTCGACTACCAGCTGCCCGAAGACCTCATCGCCCAGCATCCCGCGGCAAACCGTACGGCAAGCCGCCTGCTGCGGCTCGATGCGCCGTCGGGCTCGCTCGCGGACCTGGACTTCGCGGATTTTCCCGGCTTGGTCGGTGAAGGGGATTTGATCGTGGTGAACGACACCCGCGTCATCAAGGCGCGGCTCAGCGGACGCAAGGCAAGCGGCGGGCAGGTCGAATTGTTCATCGAGCGCCTGCTTGGCGCCGACGAGGCCCTGGCGCTCGTGCGCGCAAGCCACCCGCCCCGGCCGGGCAGCGTCATCCGGGTCGGCGACGCGGTCGAAGTGGAGGTGCTCGGCCGCGAAGACGACCTCTATCGCCTGCGATTTCGCGGCCAGGCTGCGGTGGCGGTGCTGGAGCGGCATGGCGAACTGCCGCTGCCGCCCTATGTGCACCATACCGCCCAAGCCGAGGACGAAGAACGCTATCAGACCGTCTATGCGTCGCGCCCGGGGGCGGTCGCCGCACCCACTGCGGGACTGCATTTCGATCGGGCGATGCTCGAATCACTCGTCGCACGGGGAGCGCGTATCGCGCGCGTCACTTTGCATGTGGGCGCGGGAACTTTCCAGCCGGTGCGCACCGAAGAGGTCGAGGCGCACCGCATGCACAGCGAGCGCTACGAAGTCCCGGTTGAGACATTCGAGGCGATCGAGGCAACCCGCGCCCGCGGCGGGCGCGTACTCGCGGTGGGGACCACGACGCTGCGCGCGCTCGAATCGGCCGCGAAGGATGGCCGCCCTGCCGCCGGCAGCGGCGAAACCCGGTTGTTCATCACCCCCGGATTCGCCTTTCGCGTCGTCGATCGCCTGCTCACCAACTTCCACCTGCCGCGCTCGAGCCTTCTGATGCTGGTGTCGGCATTCGCCGGGCTGGACAATGTCCGGCGCGCGTACTCCCACGCCATCGCGGCGCGCTACCGTTTCTTCTCCTACGGCGATGCCATGCTGATCGAAAGGCTACCGTGAAATTCACCGTCATCCACCGCGACGGCGCGGCGCGCCGCGGCACGCTCGAACTCGCACATGGACGCGTCGAGACGCCCGCGTTCATGCCGGTCGGCACCTATGGCACGGTCAAGGCGATGTCACCGGCGGAACTGGCCGATATCGGCGCGCAAATCGTGCTCGGCAACACGTTTCACCTCTGGCTTCGACCGGGTCTCGAGGTCATCGCGAAGCACGGTGGACTGCACCGTTTCATGGGCTGGCAGGCGCCGATCCTCACCGACTCGGGCGGCTTCCAGGTCTTCAGCCTGGACGCGCTGCGCAAGGTGAGCGAAGAAGGCGTGAAGTTCGCCTCTCCGGTAGACGGCGACAAACTGATGCTCACGCCCGAGGAGTCGATGCGCATCCAGCGCGTGCTCGACTCGGACATCGCGATGATCTTCGACGAGTGCACCGGATACCCGGCCACCGAACCAGTGGCGGCGGAATCGATGCGCCTGTCGCTCAGATGGGCGGCGCGCTCACGCGCCGCCTGGCGATCGAGCGCAACCGAGTCGACCCGCGCGAACGCACTCTTCGGCATCGTGCAGGGCGGCATGTTCGAACACCTGCGCGAGGAGTCGCTCGCAGGACTGCTCGATATCGGCTTCGAGGGTTATGCGGTGGGCGGCCTGTCGGTCGGCGAACCCAAGGAAGATCGCCGCCGCATCCTCGCGCATACGCCGCGACGCCTGCCGGAAGACAAGCCGCGCTATCTGATGGGCATGGGTACGCCCGAGGACCTGGTCGAAGGCGTGCTCGCCGGCGTGGACATGTTCGACTGCGTGCTGCCGACGCGCAACGCGAGGAACGGCTGGCTGTTCACCCGTTC
>JAOUFA010000166.1 GCA_029858545.1 Betaproteobacteria bacterium | reverse complement strand
TACATCGCCCTGGGGCAGTCGGCATCGTCGCATACCACGGTCGGCGAATTCGCCTCGTTTCTGGCCGCTTTGCTGATGCTGCTCTCCCCGCTCAAGCGCCTGACCGACGTCAACGCCCAGTTGCAGCGCGGGCTTGCCGCGGCCGAGAGCGTGTTCGGGATGATCGACACGCCGGTCGAGGAGGACCGCGGCACGCAGGTCCTTGGCCGCGCGCGCGGCGAAATCGTCTTCGAGGACGTGCGTCTCACCTATCCGACCCGCGAGGCGCCTGCGCTCGATGGCATCAGCCTGGCGATCCCGCCGGGTGAAACGATCGCCCTGGTGGGCGGCTCGGGCGGCGGCAAGACCACGCTCGTGAATCTGCTGCCGCGCTTTTACGCGCCGACCGGGGGTCGCATCCTGCTCGACGGTCACGATATTCAGAACCTCACCCTCGAGAGCCTGCGCGCCAACATCGCGCTGGTGAGCCAGGACGTCGTGCTGTTCAACGACACCATCCGCGCCAATATCGCCTACGGCAGGATGGGCGGCGCGAGCGAGCAGGAGATCGTCGCCGCGGCGGAGGCGGCGCAGGCGATGGACTTCATCCGCGCGATGCCGCAGGGCCTCGACACCGAGATCGGCGAAAGCGGCGCGCGTCTCTCCGGCGGCCAGCGCCAGCGACTGGCGATCGCGCGCGCACTGCTGAAGAACACGCCGGTGCTGATCCTCGACGAGGCGACTTCGGCGCTCGACTCCGAGTCCGAGCGTCTGGTCCAGACCGCGCTCGAAGTGCTGATGCGCGGGCGCACCACGATCGTCATCGCGCACCGCCTGTCGACGATCGAGAATGCCGATCGCATCGTGGTGCTCGAGCAGGGCCGGATCATCGAGGCCGGCCGGCACGCCGAACTGCTCGCGCGCGAGGGCGTGTACGCGAGGTTGTATCGCACGCAATACGCGGAACGCGGGGCGTAGCGCGAAGGGCGCCGACCCCGGACGCCGCGCGAACCGACCCGCTTGCCACCTGCCGACGGGCGGGCTCGGGCAATCCGCGGCGTGGCGGGGTGCGAAGGGCCGCAAGGCTATAATTCCCCACCTCCCTCCCGCCATCGCGCACCGCCCGCATGCAAGAGCAATACGAATTCCGCGCCATCGAGCGCGACGCCCAGGCATTCTGGGACGAGCATCATTCCTTTCGCGTCACCGAGGACGCGATCGGGCCGAAGTTCTACTGTCTGTCGATGTTTCCCTACCCTTCGGGGAAACTGCATATGGGGCATGTGCGCAACTACACCATCGGCGACGTGCTGACGCGCCACTTCCGCATGCGCGGCCACAACGTCTTGCAGCCGATGGGCTGGGATGCTTTCGGCCTGCCCGCGGAGAACGCGGCGATGGCCAACCGGCGCCCTCCGGCGCAGTGGACGCGGGACAACATCGCGTACATGAAGAAGCAGTTGCAGGGCCTCGGTTTCGCGCTCGACTGGGAGCGCGAAATCGCCACCTGCTCGCCGGACTACTACCGGTGGAACCAGTGGCTGTTCACGCGCATGTTCAGGAAGGGTCTCGCCTACAAGAAGACCGGCGTGGTCAACTGGGACCCGGTCGATCAGACGGTGCTCGCCAACGAACAGGTGATCGACGGCCGTGGCTGGCGCACCGGCGCGACGGTCGAGAAGCGCGAAATCCCGATGTACTTCCTGCGCATCACCGATTACGCCGAGGAGTTGCTCGCGGCGCTCGACGGCCTTTCCGGCTGGCCCGAGCAGGTGAAGCTGATGCAGAAGAACTGGCTCGGCCGCTCGGAAGGCGTGCGCCTTGCTTTTCCTTACGACCTCGACGGTGAACCGAGGCAGCTGTGGGTGTTCACGACGCGCGCCGACACCCTGATGGGCGTGACCTTCTGCGCGGTCGCCGCCGAACATCCGATCGCCGCCTGGGCGGCGAAGCGCGATGCGAAGCTCGCGGCCTTCGTCGAGGAATGCAAACGCGGCGCGGTGATGGAGGCCGAACTCGCGCAGGTCGAAAAAAAGGGCATGGCGACCGGGCTTTCGGTGGTGCACCCTCTCACGGGAGAGCGGATCCCGGTATGGGTCGGCAACTACGTACTGATGGGCTACGGCGAGGGCGCGGTGATGGGGGTGCCGGCGCACGACGAACGCGACTACGCCTTTGCGCACCAATACGGCCTGCCGATTCGCTGCGTGATCCGCCACCCGGAGGGCGATGACGTTCCGCAGCCGTGGAAGCCGGCGTATGCCGAGTACGGCCGCTGCATCGCCTCGGGCAAATACGACGGCCTCGATTTTCCGCGCGCGGTCGATGCGATCGCCGCCGACCTCGCGGCAAAGGGACTCGGCGAAAGGAAGATCCAATGGAGGCTGCGCGACTGGGGAATTTCGCGGCAGCGCTATTGGGGCTGTCCGATCCCGATTATCCATTGCCCGGCATGCGGCGACGTGCCGGTGCCCGATGCGCAGCTGCCGGTGGTGCTGCCGGACGATCTGGTGCCCGACGGCAGCGGCAACCCGCTCGCCAAACTGCCGTCCTTCTATCAGTGCAAGTGTCCGCAGTGCGGCAAGGACGCGCGGCGCGAAACCGACACCATGGATACCTTCGTCGATTCGTCCTGGTATTTCGCGCGCTTCACCGGTCCCGGGAATTCCCGCGCGATGCTCGATGAGCGCGCGCAGTACTGGATGCCGGTCGATCAGTACATCGGCGGCATCGAGCACGCGATTCTGCACCTGCTGTATTCGCGCTTCTTCCAGCGCGTGATGCGCGATGAAGGCCTGACCGGCGTGTCCGAGCCTTTCACCAACCTGCTCACGCAGGGCATGGTGCTCGCCGAAAGCTACTACCGCACGACCCCCGAGGGGCGGCGCGAGTGGGTGAACCCCTCGGAAGTCGAGGTGACGCGCGATGCGAAGGGCAAGATCGTCGCCGCGCAGCGCATCAAAGACGGCGCGCCGGTGGTCTACGACGGCATCGGCACGATGTCCAAGTCGAAGAACAACGGCGTCGACCCGCAGGCGCTGATCGAGAAGTACGGCGCCGACACCGCACGCTTTTTCATCATCTTTGCCGCCCCGCCCACCGACACGCTGGAGTGGTCCGACGAAGGCGTCGAAGGCTCGTTTCGTTTCCTGAAGAGGGTGTGGAGCTACGCCGGGCGCCTCGGGCGCGCGGCTGGCGGCAAACCCAGCGCGGCGCAGCTCGATGCGCCGACCAAGGCCGCGCGGCTCGAGATCCATGCCACGCTGCGCAAGGCGGGCTTCGACCTCCAGCGCCACAAATTCAATACCGTGGCCTCGGCGTCGATGATCATCCTCAACGCGCTCGAGCGCCTGCCCGATGGGCCCGCGGCGCGCAGCGTCGCCGAAGAGGGGATGTCGATCCTGCTGCGCCTGCTCGCGCCGATCGTGCCGCACCTTGCGCACCATCTCTGGCGCGACCTCGGCTTTGGTGAGGACGTGATGCGCGCCGCCTGGCCCGAGCCCGATCCCGTTGCGCTCGAACAGGACGAAATCGAGTACGTGTTGCAGATCAGCGGCAAGACGCGCGGCAGCCTGCGCGTGCCGAAGGCGGCCGAACAGATTGCGATCGAGACGCTGGCGCGCGATCACGAACTGGTGGCGCGCTACGCCGCGGGCAAGACGATCCGGCGCGTCGTCATCGTGCCGGGCCGGCTGGTCAACGTCGTGGTGTGATGCGCGCGCTGGCGGGCGTCGTATTCGCGGTGCTGCTGACTTCGGCCGGCTGCGGCTTCCAGTTGCGCGGTACGGCGAATCTTCCTTTCGAATCGCTCTACATCCCCTCGCCCGGCAGCGGCATCGCGCTCGAACTGAAGCGCAACATCCAGGCCGGCACCGGCACCAGGGTGGTGGACAGCGCCACGCAGGCCCGGGCGGTGCTGGAATTCACGAGCGAGACACGCGAGAAGGACATCCTGTCGCTCACCGGCGGCGGCCGGGTGCGCGAATTCCGCCTGCGTTACCGCGTTGGTTTTCGCGTCTATGACCCATCGGGGACCGCGCTGGTCCCCGACAGCAGCATCGAGTTGACGCGCGAGATGACCTTCAACGATGCCGCGATCCTCCCCAAGGAGGCCGAGGAGCAGCTGCTGTACCGAGACATGCAGGCCGACATGGCGCAGCAAATCGTGCGCCGCCTGTCGGCGGCGAATTCCGCGGTACGGTAGCCGGGCGATATCTCGTGCAGATCCGCGCCGACCAGCTCGCCGCCCATCTCGCCAAGGGCCGGCTCGCGTCGCTCTACGTGATTCACGGTGACGAACCGCTGCTCGCGCTGGAGGCCGCCGACGCGCTGCGCGCCGCCGCGCGCGGCGCGGGCTTCGCCGAGCGCGCGGTGCTGACCGCCGAGCGCGGCTTCGACTGGGGGAATCTCGCGCACGCCAGTGCGAGCCTTTCGCTGTTCGGCGACAGGAAGCTCGTCGAGCTGCGGATCCCGACGGGAAAACCCGGCACGCAGGGAGCTCAGGCGATCGAGGCCTGTTGCGCGCGGCGCAACCCCGATACCTTGGTCCTCGTCTCGCTGCCGCGCCTGGATCGCACGGCGCAGAACTCGGCCTGGTTTGCCGCGCTGTCCTCGGCGGGCGCGGTGATCGATATCTATCCTCTGGAACGCGCGCGGCTGCCGGCATGGATCGGCGAGCGCCTGGCGCGCCAGGGGCAGAGCGCCCCGCGCGAGTTGCTCGAATTTCTCGCCGAACGGGTGGAGGGCAATCTGCTCGCCGCGCACCAGGAGGTGCTGAAGCTCGCGCTGCTCGCGCCGGCGGGCGAGCTCGGGTTCGACGCCGTGCGCGAAGCGGTCGCCGACGTGGCACGCTATGACGCCTACGGCGCTGCCGAGGCCCTGCTCGCAGGCGATACGGCGCGTTACCTGCGGGCGATCGCGGGCCTGCAGGCAGAGGGCGAGGCGCCGACTCTCGTGCTGTGGGCGCTCACCGAAGACCTGCGGGCGCTCGTGCGTATTCAGGAGGGCGTGGAGGCGGGACGTCAACTGGAGCAACTGTTTCGCGAAAACCGCGTCTGGGGAACGCGCCAGAATGCATTTCGTCCGGCGCTGCGTCGCTTTGCGCGACGCGCGCTGCACGACGCGCTGGTGGGCGCCGCGGCGATCGACCGCGCGATCAAGGGAGTGGGGCCGGGCAACGCCTGGGATGAATTCGTCAAGCTGGGGTTGAAGTTGAGGCCGGCTTAGACAGCACCGGGACGGTACGCAGCGCGCCCGCTCAAGCGCCGCCATGCAAGGTGGCGAGGCCCGCGGAAACCTCCCGCTCGCGATCCCGATGCGGCTCGGAGCGACCCCGCGCCCGGAGTAAAATGCCCCCATGGATCAGAAGTTCGACCCCGCCACGCTCGACGTTCGCATCTATATGCGCGAACTGGGGCAGTCCGCCCGCGCCGCGGCACGCGCGCTTGCGCGCGCCGAGCGCGCGACCAAGGACCGCGCGCTCATTGCGATGGCGGCTGAATTGCGCGCGCACGGTGCGCAACTGCTCGAAGCCAATCGAGCCGATGTCGAGCGGGCGAAGAAGGAGGGCTGCGACGCGGCCTTCGTCGACCGCCTGACGCTCACCGCGGGCTCGATCGAGCAGATGGCCGCGGGCCTGGAACAGGTCGCGGCGCTCGAAGATCCGGTCGGTCGCATCACCGATCTCGTCAGGCGACCGAGCGGCATCGAGGTGGGCCGCATGCGCGTGCCGATTGGCGTGATCGGCATCATCTACGAGTCGCGCCCGAACGTCACCGCGGACGCGGCGGGGCTGTGCGTCAAGGCGGGCAATGCCTGCATCCTGCGCGGCGGCTCGGAAGCGCTGCATTCCAATCAGGCGATCGCCGCATGCGTGCGCGCCGGGCTCGCTGCGGCGGGGCTGCCCGAGGCCGCGGTGCAGGTGGTGGCGATCGCCGATCGCGCGGCGGTGGGCGAGCTGATCACCCTGTCCGAGTACGTCGACGTGATCGTGCCGCGCGGCGGCAAGGAACTGATCGCGCGGCTCGCGCGCGAATCGCGTATCCCGATGATCAAGCACCTGGATGGCGTATGTCACGTCTACATCGACGAAGCTGCCGATATCGAGATGGCGGTGAAAATTGCCGACAACGCCAAGACTCAGCGCTACGGCACCTGCAATACGATGGAGACGCTGCTCGTCGCGGCGGCGATCGCCGATCGCGCGCTGCCGCCGATCGCGCGGATCTATCTCGCCAAGGGCGTCGAGCTGCGCGGCGACGCGGCGACGCGGCGTCTGGTGCCCGAGGCGAAGCCGGCGACCGAGCAGGACTACCACACCGAATGGCTCGCACCGATCGTCTCGATCCGGGTGGTCGCGGGGCTTGACGAGGCGATCGAACACATCGCGAAATACGGCTCGCAGCACACCGATGCGATCGTCACCGGGGACCGCTCGCGCGCCGAGCGCTTCCTGCGCGAAGTCGATTCGAGCTCGGTGATGGTCAACGCCTCGACGCGCTTCGCCGACGGCTTCGAATACGGGCTGGGCGCCGAGATCGGCATCTCGACCGACAAACTGCATGCGCGCGGGCCGGTCGGGCTGGAGGGCCTCACGACGCAGAAGTTCGTTGTGCTCGGTCATGGAGAAGTGAGAAACCAAAGGGGCGGCGACTGAATCGCGCCTGCCCGATCGACTTGAAATCCAACCGATCTTCCCGTTGTGTACGGTGGCATTCCTTGCCGCCGTACGAATCGGGGAGAGTCCGAGGAAACACGAATTGGCGCATTCGCTCATTCGCTCATTTCACCAAGAGGGTGGGTTTCCCCCAGGATCTCCGGTATCTGTACCGGGGCACGGAATGCAACCGGACAAGAATCGGAGATCGGTTGAATTCCCAGGCCGCTGAGCATCTTTCCTTCGGATCACGACAACACGTCCCCGCCGCCTTCTAAAACGCCCCCCGACCCCTTGGCACAACCTTTACCGTCTACAGTCGGCGTCCTCGGCGGCACCTTCGATCCGGTTCACCATGCGCATCTGCGCATCGCGCGGCTCGCGCTCGATGTGCTCGGTCTCGGTCTCGTGCTGTGGATGCCCACCGGTGCGCCGGGTTATCGCGCGGCGCCGCTCGCTTCGGCCGAGGATCGTGTCGCGATGCTGCGCCTTGCGCTCGCCGGCGAGCCGCGCTACGCGATCGATACGCTCGAACTCGAATCCGGCGCCACGGGCTATACGGTCGACACGCTCGAGGTGCTGCGCGCTCGCTATGGCGAGCCGCTCCCGCTCGTGCTGCTCATCGGCGGCGATCAGTTCGCCAAGCTCGATACCTGGCACCGCTGGCGGGATCTCTTCCGGCTCGCGCATATCGCGGTGTTCGCGCGTCCCGGCTGGGCACCGCCCGAGGGCGAGGCGGGCATCGAATTGCGCGCCAGGCGCGCAGCTTCGCACGGCGATTGGCGCCGACGTCCCGCCGGAGCGATTATTTTGGTGGACATGGCGCCGATCGACATTTCGGCGACCGCGCTGCGGCGCGCCATCGCGCAGGGCGAGGCAACGGACGATTGGCTGCCGTCGGAAGTTCTTCGCCATATCTTCACTCATCGCCTCTACCGGGGCGGCAACTAGAAAAGGAAACCCGATCCGTGGATACCCGCAGCAAGCTGCGCGCAGTGGTCGATGCGCTGGAGGACATCAAGGGCCGCGATATCGTCGTGTTCGACACCTCGGCGCTGCCGACGCTTTTCGAGCGCGTGATCATCGCGAGCGGCGATTCGACGCGTCAGGTGCA
>JAOUFA010000167.1 GCA_029858545.1 Betaproteobacteria bacterium | reverse complement strand
CGAGCCGCACGCCGCCGACCGCAGGATCGAATACGCCGGCGAGATCCGCGCGCGCCACGAGACGAAGCTGGCGTTCCGCGTCGGCGGCAAGCTGATCGAGCGCCGCGTCGACGCGGGTACGCGGGTGCGCGCGGGACAGACGGTCGCCAAACTCGACGCGACCGATCTCGCGCTCGCCACCGCCACCGCGCGCGCGCAGGTGGCGAGTCTCGAGGCCGAGCGCGAGCTCGCGCGCGCCGAGCTCGTGCGCACGCGCGGGCTGCGCGAGAAGAATTTCATCAGCCAGGCCGAGCTCGAGCGCCGCGCGAACGCGTTCGCGACGGTCGAGGCGCGGCTCGACGCGGCGCGCGCGCAACACCGCCAGGTCGCGAACCAGGCGGGGTACGCGCTGCTCAAGGCCGACACCGACGGGATCATCACCGCGGTCGAGGCCGAGGCCGGGCAGATCGTCGCGCCGGGCCAGACGGTGCTGCGCCTCGCGCGGCTCTCCCCGCGCGGTCCGGCGCGCGGCGAGCTCGAGGTGGCCTTCGCGGTGCCCGAGTCGCAGCGCGAGGGGATCGAGCGCGCGCGGGATTTCACGGTGACCTTGAACGCCCATCCGGGACGGCGCTGGCAGGCGCGGCTGCGCGAGATTTCGCCCGCCGCCGACGCGGCGACGCGCACCTACGCGGCGCACGCCGCGCTCGTCGACCCGGGCACCGACGTCGAACTCGGCATGAGCGCGCGCGTCGAGGTGCGCGCCGCGCAAACGTCCGCGCGCATCGAGGTGCCGCTCGCCGCGCTCTACACCCGGAGCGAGACCGCGCAGGTGTTCGTCGTGAACGACGACCGGACGGTGCGCCTGCAGCCGGTCACCACCGCGGGCGTGACGGGCGAGCGCGTCGCGATCGCCGCCGGCCTCGCGCCGGGCGATGTGGTGGTCGCGGCGGGCGCGCAGCTATTGCGCCCCGGCCAGCCGGTGCGCATCCTCGGCGCGCCGGCGCATACCGCCCTGAGCGCGCTCGCGCGCTAGCGGTGCGATGGTGGTACGCAGCCTCCTACGTTCGCGCCCCGCCATAGATGTCTTGTTCGGCGTCCGGGTGAAGCGTGACCTTCATCCGGGGAAGCGCGCTTCCAATCTGGCAATGGCAACGTCAAGCGGCACCGACCGAACGGCGCCCGTTGCAAGCTCTTGTTCTCGTTTGTCCGCAAGGGCATCCCAGGCGGCTTCGGCTTCGCTGTCGATGTCGAGGCTTGCGATCAGTCGATCGAGGAGCCGTGCCCTGTCCGCCGGTGACAGGCGCAGCACCTCGGCTTGCAGCGCTTCGAGCGTAGTTGACATCCGTGTCTCCTCGGTGCCCGGGGTATTCGAAGCGCATAGCTTGCCACAAATTCGGTGGGCAGCCCGCACCTGCCTCTTGACCCTCCCATTGCGGGAAAGTCTATCGTCGCGCTCGCCTGACCTGAGCCGCCCCGTCCGCATGCCCCCGCCGAATGCCCGAGATTCCCAATCATCGTTTGTCGCCGCGCAGGAACGCGACGACCATCACGGCCCGTTCACACCCGCGACATCTCCGCCATCATGACCAAGCCCCGTCCGACCCGTCGCCACGATCGGACCGCCGCCCTGAGCGCGCTCGCGCGCTAGCTGCGCGATGGACGCGGCACGCATCAACCTGTCGGCCGCCGCGCTGCGCCAGCGCGAGCTGACGGTCTTCTTCCTCGTCGTGATCGCGCTCGCCGGCGCCGGCGCGTACTTCAAGCTCGGCCAGAGCGAGGACCCGGACTTCGCATTCCGCGCGATGGTGGTGCGCAGCTTCTGGCCCGGGGCGACCGCCGAGCAGGTCGATCGCCAGCTGACCGACCGCATCGAGAAGAAACTGCAGGACACGCCCTACTTCAAGCTGACGCGCAGTTACTCCAAGCCGGGAGAATCGCTGATCATCGTCGAGCTCGCCGACAGCTCGCCGGCGAAGGAGGTAGCGGGCATCTGGTACCAGGTACGCCGCAACATCGGCGACATCCGCGCAAGCCTGCCGCCCGAGACGATCGGTCCGTTCTTCAACGACGAATTCGGCGACGTGTACGGCTCGATCTACGCCTTCACCGCCGACGGCTACAGCCATTCCGAGCTGCGCGATCACGTCGAGCGCGTGCGCCAGGCGCTGCTGCGGCTGCCCAACGTGGCGAAGGCCGAACTGGTCGGCGTGCAGGAAGACCGCATCTACGTCGAGCTTTCCGGCAAGCGCCTCGCCGCGCTCGGCATTTCGGCCGCGACGATCGCGCAGGCGCTCGCCGCGCAAAACGCCGTGCTGAGCCCGGGCACCGTCGAGACCGGCAATCACCGCGTCGCGCTGCGCGTCACCGGCCAGCTCGATTCCGAGGCGGCGGTCGCCGGACTGCTGTTGCACGCGGGCGGGCGCACGCTGCGCCTGGGCGACCTCGCCGAGGTGCATCGCGGCAGCGCCGATCCGCCAACAGCGACGATGCGCCTGCGCGGACGCGAGGCGATCGGACTCGCGGTGTCGATGGTGAAGAACGGCGACGTGATCCGGCTCGGGCGCGACCTGAAGGACGCGATGGCGCGCGTGCGCGCCGACCTTCCGGTCGGCATCGAATTCGAGCAGATCTCGGACCAGCCCGCCGTGGTGAAGCGCGCGATCGGCGAATTCATGGGCGCGCTCGGCGAGGCGGTGGCGATCGTGCTCGCGGTGTCGTTCCTTTCGCTCGGGCTGCGCACCGGCCTGGTCGTCGCGCTGACGATTCCGCTCGTGCTGCTCGCGACCTTTCTCGCCATGTACGCGCTCGGCATCGACCTGCACCGCATCTCGACCGGCGCGCTGATCATCGCGCTGGGCCTCCTGGTCGACGATGCGATGATCGCGGTCGAGATGATGGCGCGCAAGCTCGAGGAGGGGTTCGACCGCCTGAGCGCCGCGACCGCCGCCTACCGCAGCACCGCCTTCCCGATGCTCTCCGGCACGCTGATCACCGCGGCCGGCTTCCTGCCGATCGCCACCGCGAAGTCTTCCACCGGCGAGTACACCTACGCCATCTTCGCCGTGACCACGGCGGCACTGGTGCTGTCCTGGTTCGCCGCGGTGATCGCGACGCCGTTTCTGGGCGCCTGGCTGCTGAAGGAGCGTCGCGTCGCCGCGGGCGAGTCGCCTCGCGATGTCTACGCAAGCCGCTTCTACCGCCGGCTGCGCGCGCTGATCGAGTGGTGCATCGTGCGCCGCAAGACCGTGCTCGCGGCGACCGCCGCGAGCTTCGCGCTCGGCGTGGTCGGCATGGGGCTGACCGAGAAGCAGTTCTTTCCGCCCTCCGACCGCGGCGAGCTGATGGTCGAGCTCTGGCTGCCGGAGAACGCGTCGCTCGCCGCGACCGAGCGCGAGGCGGCGAAAGTCGAGGCGCTGCTCGCGCAGGACGCCGGTATCGCAACCGATGTGACGACCTTCGTCAGCTATGTCGGCAGCGGCTCGCCGCGCTTTTTCCTCTCGCTCGACCAACAACTGTATCGCACCAACTTCGCCCAGGTGGTCGCGCTGACGCGCGACGTCGCGGCGCGCGAGCGCGTCGCCGAACGGCTGCGCACGGCGCTCGAGGCCGACTTTCCCGGCGTGCGCACGCGCGTGGTACGCGTGCCGCTCGGCCCGCCGGTCGTCTATCCGGTGCAGTTTCGCGTCACCGGCGACGACCCGCAGCGGCTCAAGGCGGTCGCCGAGCGGGTCGCCGAGCGGGTGCGTGCCCACCCGCACACGCGCGAGGTGAACCTGGACTGGGGCGAGCGCGTGCTGGCGATGAAGATCGCCGTCGACCAGGAGCAGGCGCGCGCGCTCGGGGCTTCCTCGGCCGCGGTGTCGCGCGCCGTGGCGGGCGCGGTGAACGGTACTGCGATCGGCCAGTACCGCGAGAACGACCGCCTGATCGACGTCGTGCTGCGCGCACCGCAGGCCGAGCGGCGCGCGCTCGCCGCGCTGGGCGAACTGCCGGTACCGACCGCGAACGGGCAGAGCGTGCCGCTCGCACAGCTCGCGCGCGTGAGCGAGACCTTCGAGGAACCCATTCTTTGGCGCCGCAGCCGCGAACTGACGCTGATGGTGCGTGCCGACGTCGCGGACGGCGCGCAGGGGCCCGATGTGACGATGGCGATCGCGCCCGCGCTCGCCGAACTGCGCGGGACCCTGCCGCCGGGCATGCGGATCGAGGCGGCCGGCGCCTACGAGGAAAGCGCGGCGGCGCAGGCCTCGATCATGGCCGGCATGCCGCTGATGGCGGCGGTCGTGCTCGGCCTCCTGATGCTGCAGTTGAAGAGCTTCTCGCGCAGCCTGATGGTGGTCCTCACCGCGCCGCTCGGCATCGTCGGCGTCGCGGCGGCGCTGCTCGTCTTCGGCCGGCCGTTCGGCTTCGTCGCGATGCTCGGCACGATCGCGCTCGGCGGCATGATCATGAGGAACACCGTGATCCTGGTCGACCAGATCGAGCAGGACATCGCAGCCGGCAGCGAACCCTGGAGCGCGATCCGCGAGGCGACGGTGCGGCGCTTCCGACCGATCACGCTCACCGCGGCGGCGGCGGTGCTCGCGATGATCCCGCTCACGCGCAGCGTGCTGTGGGGGCCGATGGCGATCGCGATCATGGGCGGACTGATCGTCGCGACCGTGCTGACGGTCGTCTTCGTGCCGGCGCTTTATGCGGCGTGGTTCGGGGTGCGGCTGCAAGCCGTCCCGCGCCGCGCCCGGCCGCCGCGCGACCTCGTCTTCGCCGCCTCGGACGGCCGCTGAACGACTATCCGCGCCGCGCTTGACCGGCCTCAATCCGGAGGCGCCGATTCGGGCGTCTGATTCCACCAACCGAACGGAGGACCGTCATGCCCGCACGCAGACTGATACTTGCCGCCGCGATGGCTTTCGCGGCCGCCGCGCCGGCGTCCGACCCGCACCCGGTCGTCACCTACTCGGCACAGGCGAATTTCGAGGAGGTGCGCGACGACCTGAAGCTCGCCATCCAGGGCAAGGGCCTGGTGATCGACCACGAGTCGCAGATCCATCGCATGCTCGAACGCACCGGCAAAGACGTCGGTTCGACGCGCAAGCTCTACGCGGAGGCGCAGGCGTTCACCTTCTGCAGCGCGCGGCTCTCGCGCCAGACGATGGAGGCCGACCCGGCGAACGTCGCGATGTGCCCGTACGCCATCACCGTGTATGCGCTCGCGGTGAATCCCGGGCGGGTCTATGTCTCGTTTCGCAGGCCGTGGCGCCCCGACGGCTCCGCCGCCTCGAAGGCGGCGCTCAAGGAGGTCGAGGCGCTGCTCGATGCGATCGCCCGCGAAGCGCTCGGGTTGAAGAAATAGCCCGCGCCACCGGGGTCAGACCACCTTCGATCGCCAGGCCCCGGTGAGGCGGCCTCGGGAGGCCGTGGCGCGGGAGATGTCGGCCGGTCCCCGCTTACCCCAGCTTGGCGCGGAAGTGATCCCAGGTACGCCGGAACAGATCCGCGTTCCACAACTTCTCGCGGCACAGCGCGATTTCCTCGGCGCTGAACGCATAGGGTTTGCCGATTTGCAGCGCCATGTACTGCCGGTAGGCGTTTTCCTCCATGTAGTTCGCGAGCACGAAGGCCTCGACGATGTCCTTGCCGACCGTCACCGCGCCGTGCGATTTCATCAGCGCCGCGGGTCGCTCGCCGAGCGTCGCAGCGAGCCGGTCGGCCATCGTCCGGTTGTTGATCGAGTTCGGCGAATCGAGCAGCGGCACGGGATAGACGAGCGCGCCCTGCGCGTACACCGGCTGGTAGGCGTTCCCGGTCATCGTCAGAAAGGTCGACCACTTCGGGTGCGCGTGCACGATCGCGCGCACCTCGGCGCGCAAACGGTAGATCCCGCAGTGCAGGTGGCGCTCGAGCGGGGCCTTGCCCTTTCCTTCCACCTGATTCGCTTCGAGATCGATCGTACAGAGATCCTCGACGGTGAGCCGGCTGCGCTGGCACGATCCGCTGTTGATCAGGATGCGGCCGTCGTCGAGGCGCAGGCTGCAATGGCCGTTGTAGTCGATGATATCCGAGTGCTCGAGCATGCGGATGCAGTCGACGAGTTGCTGCTTCAATTCGAATTCGGTCATCGCTTCGCTCCGGTGGTTACCAGTTGACCTGCGCGCGCACCTGGCTGCGCCACAGCTCCCAGGCGCGCAGTCCGGCGCTCCGGTTGATGACATCGGCAAGCCGGCCTTCCTCCTGGTCGAGCGCCGCGATCGCCGACCCGCCGCCAAGCGCCTGCGTCCAGTGCTGGATTCGGGCATTGACCTCGGTGTACACCGCGCGGAACACGGCGGCCGGCAGCGTCGGCCCGCAGGCGACGCTGCCGTGCGCACGCATCAGCACGATGTCCCTGCCGCCCAGGCTGCGGGCCAGCGCGACGCCCTTCGCGCCGTCGCTCACCAGCATGTCGGTGGCGCCGAACTGGTCGTGGATATTGAATACCGGCACCCCGGCGGCGATGAAGGCCGCGTTGTGGAACATCGCGCGCATCGGCACGCCGACCAGGCCGAACGGGATCACCGACGGCGAATGGCTGTGCACGACGGACATCACATCGGGCCGGGCCTTGTAGATCTCGCCGTGGATGAAACGTTCGAGAAAGCTGCCGCGCGCGCCGGCGTTGCACGGATTGCTGTCGAGATCGTATTCGATGATGTCATCGGGGGTGACCAGCGCCGGCGCGATCGAGCGCGCCATCAGATAGCGCCCGGGCGCGCCGGGGTGGCGCATCGAGACATGGCCGAAGCCGTCGACCACGCCCTGGGCGACGAGGATGCGGCTCGCCGCGGCGAGATCGGCGAGCTGAGCGGCCGCGACCGGTCCGCCCGACCCGGGCCCCTCAGCGCTCAAGATCGCTCCGCTTCGGCTTCAAATGATCACCTTCGTCATGATGCCCGCGGGAAAAATTTCCTCGGGCGTGAACCGGCGGTGGGCGATTCCCTGCTGCCAGGCGTAGAGCGCCATCTGCTCCCAGGTCGCGCGGTTCTCCTCGATGCCGTACGGAAACGGATCGCCGCCGAACAGGTCGCGCATCCTGCGCGCGTAGCCGGGCAGCCAGGCGAGCGGATTGGGCGAACGACAGCTCGCACAGATCGAATTCACGATGCGCGGTGAACCGCGCGAAACACTCGTGGTGTCCCAGGTTGAGCCAGTTGTGGTCGATCCCCTCCGCCTTCACCGCACCCAGCCTGAAATCGCGAAAGTGATCGTAGTCGGTCGTCGCGATGGACAGACTCAGTTGCGTCATGCTTCCCCTCGAGCGGTTGGTTGCTGCGGCAGCGATGATAGCGGAATTGACCGGCCGCTCGGCTCGGATGGGTCGCGCACTTCGCCATCGCGCGGCCCGCCCCGGGCTCGCGCGAACCCGGAGGGCGGCGGCAAAGCATGCGAAAATGTGAAACGCTGTTCATCATGGAGGAACCTCGGTGGAAAACGTATTGGCGGCGGTCAGAACCGGACCCGGCAAGACTGAAATTCGCGAATTCCCGATGCCCGATATTCCGGAAGACGGCGCGCTGATGAAGATGGAGGTCGCCGGGATTTGCGGCACCGACGTCAAGCTGTACAAGACCCCGCCGTCGGCCGCGCCGGTGATCATGGGGCACGAGAATATCGGTACGATCGCCAAGGCCGGCCGCGAATTCACCCGCCGCAAGGGCTTCAAGGAAGGCGACCTGGTGTTCGTCGAGCACTACGTCATGTGCGGCAAGTGCGAATGGTGCCACCTCGGTCAG
>JAOUFA010000165.1 GCA_029858545.1 Betaproteobacteria bacterium | reverse complement strand
CTGTACAGCGGATCGAGGATGCCCGGCAGATCCGGTATTGCCGCGAGCGCCCGTCTCGCGACAAGTGGCATCGGCATCGCCACTGTCATGGCGAGGGCGGTGCCGCCCTTCAGGAAATTGCGACGCGACATCCCGCGCCGGATTGCTGCGGAAATGGTGTTGTGTTCTGGCTTCATAGCGCACCCCCCGGTATCGACAAGTGAAACTCCGTGCGGCGATCGATGCGTCCAGGCCGAGGCCTTTTGCCCACGCGTCTCCACGCCGGACTGCCCGGATCGACCTGGATGCCATCGTCCGGAACGATCCGGTTGCCTAAATTTTGCCACAATTTTTCGGAAAGCCCATACTGTCGATACAGTATTTATGGCCACCATCGAGGCGCGCCTGCCCCGAACGGGTCAGATGGGCCGCCACGGGATGTTTTTCCGAAAAGCGTAAATCCAGGGGATGACAAGCCGGGGTGGCTTTGCTATATCCCGCTGCGCGGGCGCATAGCTCAGTTGGTAGAGCAGCTGACTCTTAATCAGCGGGTCGTAGGTTCGAGTCCTACTGCGCCCACCAAGTCCTCCAGTAGTCTGGCGATTTCCGCAAGCCAGAGCAGAATTTCTATAGCACCCACCAAGATCCGAATGCCGCCCGCCAAATGTGTCTGCGGCTGCCCGTAGGACGGTTGGACCTAGGGCGTGGGGCCATTCTCGACCGCTTGATCGATGATCGTTCTGGCAATTTCCCGAACGTCCGCATGAATGGTCTGCATATTCTCACGGGAGAACCACCCGCCTTCAGTGGCACGCAGCTGCAAGCTTTGAAAATCCGCATCTCGCCCGGCCATCCGATAGGCTTTGAGCAGCAGCAACATCAATTCGATAGCTGGTGTTTCCCAAGTCGCATAAGGTCCCAGAAGCGAAATAAGTTCGTGAAACTCCTTCCGCTCAAAGAGCGCCAACCCGTATTCCAGAACAATTGCGGTATCCGTCGGAAATCGCGCGGCGGTCTTGGCCAGCAGCGCGTACGCGTCCCCTGGCCTCTCAATCGCCTCAAAGAATCTGACGAGCAGGAGAAGATCTTCGGCATTGGCATCTATCATTGGGTCGTCGGCCAAGTAGCCAAGAATCGACGTCGCCGCATCCAGGTCACCGTTATCCAGTCCGGTGCCGGCACGTGCGGCCACGTTGCCAGATGACCTGGCATTTTGCAGTTTCGGAACAGGACTGCCTCCCGAACGCAAGAAATCCTCCGCATTCGGATAACCCCACAACTTATAATAGACCGTCGATAGAAATATTATGCGGGCACGCGCAAGTGTCTCTCGCATCGGTTTGGTAGGACACGATTCCGGGTCGAAGGTGGCGGCCCATCTCCACAGGCTGTCCGCTTTCGACTCCTCGTCGAGGGCGCTGTAGAATTCCGAGAGCAACTTCAAGAGAGAGAAATCCGGAAGCTCCTTGCCGCCGATAAACCGTTCCAGGATTTCCCGCCCCGCCACAAGTTCACCCTGCAAGAACAGCACATTAGCGAAACGTTGCGCGGCCGCCGCCGATGCAGGCGCGTTCTTTGCCGCCTTCGCCAGAATCGCCTCCGCCGTTTCCGGATCGCCTAATCCGTCGTAGGTTGTGGCCATTGACCAGACCAGATCCGGGTCGGCTGTGCCAAGACCGCGAGCAAGCGGGTCGAGGATCGATCTTGCCGTTTCCAGGTCGCCACTTAGTTGCGCCCGGCGGGCATGCATTACCGCGCTGCGGAGCAACCTGTCTTCCCCCGCCGCGCCCTCGAGACCGGAAGCCCAGCGCCACAGATCGTCCGCCTTCGAATTCTCTTCCAGTATCCAGTATAGTTTCGACAACAGGGCGAGGAATGTCAGGCTGAGAGTAACGTTTCCACCGACAAACGGAACCAAGATATCCCGGGCCATCGCCGGTTGATCTTGCATAAACAGCAACCGGGCATAACCCAGCGCCGCATCCGCCGATTCCGAAAATTCCCGATGCGCCTTCGCCAGTAACGCCTCAATCCACTGAGTATCGTCCCCTTTTCTATAACACCTGGAAAGAAGTTCCAGCAAAGATGGGTCTGTACCCTCATTTTCGTGAACATACTTCTCGAGGATTGCCTTTGCGTCGTTGTCGGCGCTACGCACCAGCAGCTCTTGGGCGCATAGCGCAACCAGATTCTCTTTCTTGGTCTCATGGCCAAGTCCAACGAGCAGAGCCTTGGTACGTTCTTGTTGGCCAAGCCCGTCATAGACCCGACACATCAGGCGTATAATTCTGGGTTCGCTCTTGCGCCGCCCTTCCGGGATTCGTTCCAGTTCGTCCTGCGCCAGTCTGTATTCGTTCCTATCGATATACGCCCGTATCGTAGCTTCGACCGTCGCCCAATCCTCTTCCCGGGGTAGCCTGACCAGTCCGGGGTTTTCGGATATTCTTTCAATCTGGCCCATTCCCTCATAGGCTCGAACCAACAATTTACGGATCCTCGGCGTCATTTCGCCACGTATCCCGGCCGCCCGTTCGAGTGCCGCGCGCGCTTTGGCGAAGGCGCCGCGCTCCAGAAGAATTGCGCCATATTCAATGGCTATGAGGGCCGATTTCGGATACGCGTCGACCGCCTGCTCCAGAATTTCCAGGGCGCGATCCTGGTCACCCAACGCAATGCTACTTTCGGCCAGAAGGACTTGCTCCATCCCGCTTGTTGTTCCCGTGGCCTGCACAAACATGTCGATCAGGCGTACGACGCTCGCATGATCGTTTTTTTTTGCCAGGGATCGCGCCACCTGGATCCGGTGCCGGACGTAGGCTTCGGGCGGCCGGCGGTCATACCTTATTCCCTCTTGTGCCAACTCCGCATACCCCCGGAGAAAGAGCTTCGACACGATGGCAACAAAGATATCGGTCGGGATTCGCCGCCCCCGATCCAGCATGCCCTGAAAGACCTCCGCCAGTTCCTCGACAGATAGCCCTTCGACTTCGATATCTGCGGCGCGGAGGTTTCCGTTCATACCGTTTCCCCCGACTCTGCGGCAGCATCTGCAAACAGATCCTGCTGAGAGCGACGTAACCGCGCTTGCCACATCGCTGTCACCCTGATGTTCGTCACGAAACAAGAAATCATGAATCTGGGCGTCATCCGACCGATAGCGGCGACGGTGTCCAACCGCAGTCCTTGAAGAACGAGTCAAGAGCTTCTGACCATTGCGCCTCGCCCCAGTGAGTCGAGATCACGTGAGTAAACTGGTTTTGGGGGTACAACGTTACATTTTGGAGACCAGTCAGCCGTTCCGCCTGATAGCGGTCGTACTTCGCAAGTTTCGGATAATACGCGTGAATCTTCATGTTCGGATGTGCCTTGATCAATGGAACGAGATCGGCGCAGTCGATCCTTCCTATCGCACTGACACGTTCGAAGAGAGCCCTTGCCCGCGGCTCATTTTCATCGACCACGAGCCGCGTCGCTCCCGAGAGGGTGAGCGCGCCTGAAGCACCGAGCTCCGCTGCATAAACGACAGCCGCATGGCCTCCAAGCGAGATCCCGATCGTCGCCACGTTCGAATAGCCGCGCGACGCTAGAAACGTTTTCAACGCAACGATGGCCGCTACCCGGCTCGGGAAAAAGGAGCCGAATCCGAACAGATGGGCCTGCCTATGTCGGTCGCGCACAATGAGGGTTGCCACCCCTCGTCGCGCCAGCCTTTGGACAAGGGGCCGCTGAAGTCGGTAATTGTCGACCAGACCGATACCGCCGAACACGATCACGGCTCGATCGCCGCCTACCAAGGTCCCAACAACGCTACCGTCTTGGAAAATCGGCGAGAACTCAGAACCTTCATCGACTCCAGATGCTTCCCGCATTTATTAATCTGCTCTCCAAACTTGGCCGAAAAGCGTTCAATCCCGTTACCATTCTCGCGATGATAAGAGATCGCAACGCAAATTAGCCGCCCCATAGGCGGAATCCAGGAACTTCGGGGTTGCGAAACCCTCGCCGGATCCAAGATGCGGCGGTATTCTAGAAGCGCCATCTTCCGGATCCTATCATATGGCCGTCTCGGCGATCGACATTTCTATCGAATTCAGGTTTTCTCGAGCCTGCCCTTCATGCGCCCTTGCGAATTTTCCATTATATTTGCGGTCGATCAATACGAAATCGGCCGGACGACATCAATACGGCTGGCCGGGCGAAGGGTAGCCCCTTTCGTCGTGCAATCGCATGCCGGTCCTGCCATAACGCGAATATTGTGCTAGACTTGTTGCCATGATGATTTCCTACGCACAAAACTTCGAGGATGTTCTGCTTGAGCGTGTGTTCAAAGGGCAGGCGAAAGGTTTCTACGTCGACGTCGGCGCCCATGATCCCGAAGAGTTCTCTGTCACCAAGCATTTCTACGACAAGGGCTGGAGTGGGCTGAACATCGAGCCGGTCCGCGCGAGCCAGCGTAAATTCATTAGACAACGTCCGCGCGACATCAACCTCGGGATTGCTGCCGGCGATACGACAGGCAGGGCGACGATCTTCCAGCCGACCGACACCGCTCTTGCCTCGCTGTCGAAGGAAATCGCGCAGAGAGCAATTCAAGACACGGATAGCTCCGGACTGATCGAGACGCAGGTCGAGATCCGGCCACTCGCGTCCGTCCTTGAGGAATATGAAGTTACCCATATCGATTTTCTGAAAATCGACGTCGAGGGCTGGGAGGCGCAGGTCCTGGCGGGGATGGATTTTTCCCGATTTCGTCCCGTTATCTTGCTGGTAGAGGCCACCCGACCGTTATCCGGGCTCGAGGACTTCACAAAGATCGACGAGGTCGCTGCTTGGGCGGCGTGGGAACCGCGCCTACTGCGGGCGGGATACAAATTTGCGTTTTTCGACGGGTTGAACCGGTTTTACATCCGAAAGGAAGACCAGGCTCTCAAGGCCTGCTTCTCTATTCCGGTCGGCCACATTCATGATAGATTCGTTCACCTGCGCGAACATCAGGCTCGCGAGGACTCCAGGTCAGCCGCGGCGCGCCTTGCCCATGTCGCAGGCGAAAAGGATGCCCTGGCGCTGACCGTCGACAGGCTTGTGTCTGAAATCGCCGCGACCGTCGAGCGACTGACTGGAGAGCGTGAGCGGATAGCAACTGAGCTCTCGGGAAAGATCGAAATTCTGGAACAGAGTCTCGCGAGCGTCCGCGGCGAAAGACAGAACCTCGAATTCTTGATGACAGCAGAGATTCAGAAGCTGGAACAGAGTCTCGCGAGCGTCCGCGGCGAAAGACAGGACCTCGAATCCTTGCTGGCAGCAGAGAGTCAGAAGACCGCACAGCAGGAATCTGCTCTTGAAACCGCCAGACTTGCTGCGATCGTCAAAGAAAAACTGATTGACGATATCCGGGAAAGGAGGCGGACGCTATGGAACCTCCCGTTTCTCGCAAGCCGCTGATGATAAGGGACGGTGAAACGTACTGCCAGCACAAGAGTCGGGCTCCTCGTAACAGGCATCCCAAAGCGCATCGAGCGAACGTCTTCAGACACCGCGAGACAGGGGCGTGCCTAACTTAGAGAACCCCGTATCGGGCCGTCTGGCCAGAAGCCGTTTGCCCCATCGCGGGATCCGGCATTGCAGAGTCTCGGATAATTTCGTTTGCCGACATTCTGAGGACGGCGCACACCATTCCGTGTTTCATATCGCAGGCACTCTCTGTACCCTGTATCATCTTGAAATAGCGGCACTACCCGTATTTCTCGTTGTTTGGTTTGATCATCGCTCAATGTTGCATCGATCAGCCGTTCGATCGCAATTATCGGGCACCATAGGAAGCTTGCGTGGTTTTTGGTAAGTTCATCACCATGATATTGGCGGCGTTCCGTTCAACCCGGTCGAAATCCGGCTGCGGCGATGCCGAGCGGCAGCGCGACGCAGTAATTCGGTCTGGCCTGTTTCACGAGAGATGGTATCTGCGCACCTATCCCGATGTCGCGAACAGCGGTCTGGCGCCCCTGGAGCATTTCCTGGCACACGGGGCAGCTGAGGGGCGCGACCCCTCGCCGTTCTTCAAGACGTCCTATTATGTCCTTCGTTATTCGGATGTCGGCCCTTCTGGCCTGAACCCGCTCGTCCATTATGTCCAGATCGGATCGCGGCAGAGTCGGGAAATCAACGACTGGTATCGGCCGTACGAAATATCCGGGCCCGAGGCAACAAAGGGTTCGTTTCTACTGGATCGGCAGCGACCTTTGCCCGGCCATGCCGCAGGTCTTCCATCCGCCGGATCGCTGGCCCAACCCGCGACCCAAGAACGAAGCCCTCGCAATCGGACCCGGTTGCTTTTTCCCCTGTTCGCACGCATCCGACGGCGACGGAACCTCCGCCAATTGCGTCGGCTTGTCGAACAATCCGGGCTTTTTTTCGAGATATGGTATCTGCGCACCTATCAGGACGTGGCAGACAAAGGAATGAACCCGATCGACCATTATCTGAAATTGGGCGCAGGCGAAGGTCGCAATCCGTCCCCGTTCTTCGATACTAATTTCTACCTTTCGCGATATGATGACGTGCGTGCGTCTGGTATCAATCCGCTTGTCCATTTTGTCCGGTTCGGCATCAAGGAGCGTCGGAAACCGAACGCATGGTTCGATCCCGCCACTCGGTTGCCCGATGTGCCAACCATGCGTGGAGGCGATGGGTCGTCGATCATCGATTATATCGCTTGGTTGGCCGCGTTGAATCTGCCGTCCCCGCACGAACAGTAGCTCCGATAATCATGCCAGATATGTTTCGGCCACCCCATAGCTTGCCGCGCGGCGGCTCGAACCGCCTCCAATTTGGGCCGAGCCTCGCCCCGGCCCGAGCGAAGGAGGAATGATGACGCAATTGGAAGTGGCGCCCACCAGACCGCCGCGGTTCGCGGTCGTTTCAACGTGGCCAACCACGGAAAACGCAGAATATGAATACATTCAGAGAATCCGCCAGGCGGCACAGAGCATTGGCGCTGAATGCCTTATAATAGATGAGCAGGGATATATTTTAGATATATTTGATGAGCGTATTCATGAGAATGAACATCGCCTGAGTTTTGACGACATTGATTTTGTTATATATCTTCACTATTTTTCGCCAAAACTGATTGATTGCTATTCATACTTCGCTCTCTGGAACCCCGCTGAATTCTTCGTCATGCATGGCTATACCGAGCACACGCAGCGACTGGCAATGCACGATGATTTTCTCCATATCGAATCTCCCGCGATCAATCGCCATGTGACTCGCGCCCTGCGCCAATACGATCGGTGGATCGAGCCAAGCCTGATTCTCCATACGACCTGCAGCGGGCCTATCCTTGCGCCCGCTGGTGGCAATCTCTCGTTCTTCTACTGCGGCATCAACTGGGAGCGCATCAACGGCCGGCCGTCTCGCTATGATCGCCTCCTGCGGAAGTTGCAGGAAACCGGATTGCTGGCCATCTTTGGTCCGAAAGAGGTTCAGGGCAAGGATGTATGGTCGGATTTCCATTGTTACCGCGGGCCAATTCCGTTCGATGGAACATCAATCATCTACGCAATCAATAGCTGCGGAATATCGCTTGTCCTTAACTCTCTTCAGCATCAGCTCTGCGCGGCACAGTCAAACCGACTGTTCGAGAGCCTCGCCGCGGGAGCTATTATCGTAACTCATTGCGATTCGGAACTTTTTGAAGTCTTCGGCGACACCCTGTTCTATCTGGACAGCGTCGACCAGGACCGCATGTTCGACGAAATCATGGAGCACTTCCGTTGGATCGAGACCCACCCCGACGAAGCACGCGAAAAGGCGCGT